>VGSX01000099.1 GCA_016874895.1 Deltaproteobacteria bacterium | reverse complement strand
ATGGCATATTCCTCAAATTTCTTTGGCGGCCGCGGTCCGGTCTCTCCCCTCATCCACTCCCAGGAGAAAGACCGGGATGGCGAGGAGCAACAGCGCGCCCATGATGGCAAAGGAGGTGAGATAGTCGAAGCGGGCGATGAGCAGCCCGGCCAGGATGGGGCCGGAGGCGTGGCCCACATCGAAGATGGTGCCGAAGGTGCCCATGGCTGCGCCGAAGTGCTTCTCCTGGCAGACGTCGGCCACCAGCGCTGCGGACGACGAAGTGACGAAGGCCTCCCCCAGACCGAAGACCAGGGCGGTGACCAGGAGCAAGTAAAATGACGTGAGCAGCGGAATGGCTGCAAAGGACCCGGCGCACAGCACCATACCAGCGACGATGATGGATTTGCGGCCCCAGCGGTCGGACATCCGCCCCATCACGGGCTTGGAGAGAATGGTGGTGAGCACCTGAACGCCCCACAGGAGGCCGGCCTGAAACTCGTTCAGCCCTGCCACCTTGACGGCGTACACCGGCAGGAAGGCCTCCAGGGCCCCCACCGTCAGGTTCTGCAGGCCCTCCATGTTGGAGGTGATGACTACCCGCCGGTCGCTCACCACCTCCTTGATGCCGGAGAAAAACCGGCCCAGACGTTCTTTCAGGGCCCCGGGGTGGGGGGCCACCGTCTCGTGGCCTCTCAAGGCGATGAGGCCCAGGAGCAGGGCGGCGGCCCCGGCCAAGCCGCTCAACAGGAAGACCAGGCGGAAGTCATACAGGGTCGGGCCATTGGTTGCGGTCACGTAGGTGAGCAGAAAACCGCCCACCGGCGCACCCGCCAGCGTCCCCAGAATGGTCACTGAGGAGAACCAGGAGAGCCATTCGCCTTTCCGGGCCCCGGCGATGTCCGCCACCACCGCCATGGCCACCGGGCCGTAGATGGCGGTGGCCAGGCCGTGCAGGAAGCGGATGACAATGAGCAGGGTGTAGTCGGTGATGAGCAGATAGGAGAAGGGCATCACCCCGAAAACCGTGAGGCCCATGAGCAGGGTCCGGCGCCTCCCGATGACATCAGACAGGGCGCCGGAGGGCATCTTGAAGAAAATGCCGGTGACCGTGGAGATGCCCACGGCCAGGCCGATGGCCTCGGGCCCGGCCCCCAGGTAGAGGGCGAAGAGCGGCAGGACCGGGTTCCGGGCCAGGGCGTAGGAGAAGCGGGCCAAAAAGCCCACGGAACAGAGGGCGTTGAAGACGTTCATGCCGATGACAATCTCCTCATTTCCCCGGAGTCTTGCGGTCGAAGAAGATGCTCTTGCCGTAGATGCCCACCGGGATACCCATGACCGCGTCTGCCTGGATCAGACCCAGAGCCCGGGCCGCGGCCCCCACCCGCTGCTGGATGCGGTTGTCCACGTTGAGCAGGCTGGCGGTCTTGGCCGCGGAGCACAGGGCCACCCCGATGTCCATCATGCGCATGACGCAGTGAGGGCCGCCGTAGCCCAGGTCCTTTTCCTGGAAATTCCGGTTCTTCTCGAATTCCTTGCAGGAGGGGTAGCCGCAGCCGCCGCAGTCGTAACCAGCCGCATGGGATTGGGCCAAGCCGATGAGCACCAGGGCCTGGGCTCCTTCGATGTTGGCCGCGTCCCGGAGCCAGTAAGGCTCGTTGGTGCTCTTGGGGGCGTATTCCCGCATCTTCTCCGCGATGCGCTTCAGGTCGGTCTCCGCCTCGATGACCACGATCTCCAAAAAATCCTTGCCGCCGCCTTTGGGCGCGGTCCGGGCCGCCGCGGCCATGAGCTTGGCCACATGTATCGCCACGTCTTTCATGGTGTTCCTCCTTGATATGCTGTATAGAGTGCGTCGAAGATGAGCAGGGTCCGCTGGACCAGCTCATCATCATTGGGGGTTATGCTCACCAAACCATCCACCAAATCCTTCAAGGTCTTGGCCTCTTCCAGGCCCTCCAGGTCCTCTTTTAAGTCAATGGCCCGGACCAAGGCGGCCAAGCGGGTGGTGCCCCGATCCTGGAGACCGAAGGCGGCGGCTAAAACCTCGAAGGTGATGAGCTGGTCCCGGTGGGTGAACTCAGCGCCGGCCATGTCGAAATAAACCAAGCCGGGATCTTTTTTCATTTCCTCTTGAGGCGAGATGAAGGCCAGCCTGGCATCACCATCGATGAAGCGCCGGACCAGCCAGAAGGAGGCCAGCCGGTCGATGTAAGGCCGCTCCCGGGTGACCCAGGTCTTTCCCTGGTAATCTTCTTTCTTCAGAATCTCCAGGGACTCGGGGCCCGGGCCTTCGCCAGTCAGAACTTTGAGCCGTGCGGCCAGGGAAGCAAGAAGCATGGCCGTCCGCTCCGCCTGCCCGGTGGGGAAGAAGTCGATCTCCTGGATGGCCTGGAACTTCCTGGTGAATTTTTTCAGGCCGGCCTGGAGTTCCCTGATCTTGTCCTCCGGTTCCATAGCCCCGGCTTCCAGGCTTTTGGTAAGGGCTTGCATCTCCTCGTGCAGCCGGGAATAATCCTCTCCCCTGGCCTTGCCGAAGAGAGCCTTGATCTCTGCTTCGGTGAGGTTCTCCACCGCGGGGCAGTGGAAGAACACCGCCTCCCCGCCCAGTTCCTCCACCTCCCGGGCCAGCCATTGGAGGTGTTCGTAGTTCGTCTCGTTGAAGGGCAGCACGTAGAGGGAGCTTTTGAGCTGCACCGCCCCCACCGCCTGGAGCCGCCGCCAGGCTTTCACCCGGACATTGGGATTCTTCGCGGGCACCGTATAGGAAAAAATGAGCCACATATTTGTTATACCTATTTCTAATATAAAATAGATATAACGATTGTCAAGGGAGGGGAATTTACAAGAAATGTTTGTGAGGGAATATGCTGAATAATTATAGTATGTTAGTGAAATTACTTTTAATATTTGTACTGAAAAATCTGGTCTACCATAGTCACTGATATTTCATGACTTAGGCGATCTGTCTAACTCCGGGTCGCTCAAAGGCCAAGTTTAGATGGTTTTGAGTGAGTTCATGGACCGGCTCGGCCGACTCACCGAACGGATTGGAAGATTGGAGAAAGGCTATTTGAAAGTAAAAGGCACCCTTACTCATGATTGATCTGGTGTTGCCGTCATGAAAGGCTCTTCCTGAAAAATGCGGGCCCGCTGAAACCCTTGACTTACCGGCCTTTCAGGGAATGGAGGTTCACCCGGTGACCCCTGTTTGAACCCAAACTACTCGCCGACCTACTCGCCCTCCCGGGGGTCCTCCCAGCCTCTTTATCGCCCCCGATGATTGTGGCATACCCGCCGAACCAAGATTTCAAATATAAGGATCGGTCCTTTTCACTAAGCTTTTCAACTGGTTGCCGAAAATAGTAGCGTATAAGCTTAATAGTTCATTGATTATGTGAACTATTACGTTCATAATATACAAAATTTGATTTTCGAGGCCATTAATGATTGGTATACTTAAGACCACAAACTTCACAGATTATGAAAAATACCGCACTCTGAGTATACTATGCAAGCACTGTCCGGATTAGGGAAAACCGAACGAAAGCGGCTGACAGAGTTGATCCGCCACACCAAGGGTACAATTTCGGTCAGTGAAGCAGCCGAGACTTTGCAGGTCTCATCGAGTGATGCCGCTAAGATGCTCGCCCGATGGGCAACTAAAGGCTGGCTGTCACGTGTTCGGCGTGGTCTATATGTTCCTGTGCCCATAGAATCACGTATATCCGATGTTCCGTTGGAAGACCCCTGGATCATAGCCGAGCGTCTTTTTTCGCCCGGATACATTGGCGGATGGAGTGCCGCGGAATACTGGGGTCTTACTGAGCAGATTTTCCGTTCTGTCGTCGTTATGACGACACGCAAACCTCGTGATCGGACTCCCGTAATCAAAAATACGAAATTTATAATACATACAGTGCAGGAAAAAGCACTTTTCGGTCTTAAGCCAATCTGGAGAGGACAAGTAAAAGTGCCGGTATCCGACCCGGCGCGTACCGTGATCGATATGATCAGTGATCCCGGTCTCGGAGGGGGCATAAGGCCGACGGCCGACGTCCTTCTCAACTACCTGAAATCAGAATTCAGAAATTTGGATCTGTTTATCGATTATGCGAAACGGCTGGGCAACGGTGCCGTATTCAAGCGCCTCGGCTTCCTTATTGAGCACCTGGCCCCCGAAGAAAAGGCATTTCTGCCAGCATGCCGTTCTGAGCTTACAAAGGGAAACGCCAAGCTTGACCCTGCGTTGCCAGCAGAGAAATTAGTTTCAAAATGGAGGTTATGGGTGCCGCAGAAATGGGAGAAAGGAAGTGATTAATCGGCAGGAAATCATGGACTTTGCCAGGGAAATGGGGCTCGATCCAAACGTCATCGAAAAGGACTATGTCTTGGGATGGCTCCTTGCCGGCATCTCGAGTCATCCGGCGCTATCTTCGCATTGGGTGTTTAAAGGCGGAACCTGTCTTAAAAAATGCTTTTTTGAGACATATCGGTTTTCGGAAGATCTGGATTTCACCATCACCAATCCCGATCATCTCGATCAGGAGTTCTTGGTTACCATTTTCAAAGGGATTGCACAATGGGTATATGAAGCTTCAGGCATTGAAATGCCCGAAGACCGAATTCATTTCAAGGTGTATGAGAATGTGCGCGGCCACATTTCAGTGGAGGGAAGAATCGGTTACCGTGGGCCTCTGCAGCGCCGCGGTGATCCCCCGCGTATAAAACTGGATCTTACGAATGACGAGCTATTAGTCCTGGAGCCCTTGTTGAGAGAGGTACATCATCCTTATTCTGACAAGCCGGCAGATGGCATCCATGTACTATGCTATTGTTTCGAGGAAGTTTTTGCCGAAAAATTGAGAGCCTTGGCTGAACGAGAACGACCTCGGGATCTCTACGATGTTGTGCATCTATATCAGCATGATATGCGACCAGACTTTTCCATAGTGATGGCAACGCTGGAGAAGAAATGTTCCTTCAAAGGTATTGCCGTTCCCACTTTAAAGGCGCTCGAAGACAGGCCAGAGCGTGCGGAATTGGAATCAGAATGGAAAAACATGCTGGCACATCAACTTCCAACTTTGCCTCCATTCGAGAATTTCTGGGATGAAGTCTCTGCCATTCTCGATTGGCTACATGGCGCCATTCCAGCAGAAGCGCCTGTGCACATCCCTATCAGGGGTGAAATCGATGCCGCGTGGCGACCACCAGCAATGGCACAGCCATGGCATTTTGCCGTGCCTCTGGAAATTATTCGATTCGCAGCTTCCAATCGTCTCTGTGTAGATTTAGAGTATCAGAGAACTTGGCGGTTGATAGAGCCGTACTCTTTAAGGAAAACGCGAGATGGTAACCTCTTGTTATTTGCTGTAAAGCACGAAACAGGTGAATCTCGGTCTTACAGAGTAGATCGTATTCAAGGAGCGAAGGCAACCAGTGTTTCATTTGTCCCAAAATACTTGATTGAACTTACCCCCTCTGGTGCTGTGTCCGCACCGCCCCTTATTCGTCAGTCAAGTGGTTTCAAGACATCGGAGCAGAGATTTTCTAAATTAGCTTATTTAGGGCAAAGGTTAGGCCCCGCTTATATAATTCAATGCTCCTATTGTGGAAAAAGGTTTAATAGGAAAGCATATGTAACCAACCTGAATCCCCACAAGGATAAGCAAGGTTATCCTTGCCCTGGCCGAACAGGTTATCTTGTTGATACAAAATACTAAGAGCTTGGGCTGCCAGTGGCCCAGGATGAGCTTGGTCGTTTCTCTGGCTGGATACCTTATGTGGCCTGAATTGTCCTGAATTAGACATGCTTCTCAGCATCTCGGATTCTTCTACTCATCAGGGAAGTCAGGCGTGGTCTCCTTGCCGGAAGCGCTCAGCAGGTGTTTGACCTTCTCGCCCACACTGCGCCATGCCCCCACCACGGAGTTGGCTCCATAAACTCCGGCCACGCTCGCCAGAGCCACCGTGTTCATAGTGGTCAGGTGCCCCACCCAGGCATCCGGCAGGCGCCCCAACAGGCCCAGAAGGACAGACATGACATCCAGGGCCAGGATGCCCAGGATGAGCAAACCGAAGCACAGCCGGCTCATGGAATATTCCCGGGAGCCCGGGTCAGTGAAGAACTCGGCCAGGCGATGAGGAGGCGGCTGCTTGAGGGCCGTCGCCACCTCCTCCCGGATGATCTTCTCGAACATCTGCTTGAGTTCCTGCATGGCTTACTCCGGCCACCGGAAATGGCTGACGCGATCCCAGGAATAGCGGCGCACGCTCACCCGGTCCCCCTGGTTCCCCCCGAGGCAATAGACGCCCACGTCGTCCTCGTCCAGGTAGAGGGCCACATGGTTGCCCCCGGTGCGGCTCATCACCACTACGCACCCAAGTTGCCCGTTTTTCAATTCCCGCCCCCAGGCGCCCCAAGAGGCGGCAGCGGCGCTTTTCGTGCTCCGGAGGCCGGCCCGCTCCATCCATTTGCACATGGTGCTGGAACACCAGGGCGTCTCGTCGTCTTTGGCTTTCAAAGTAGTATAGCTGTGGGCCTCCACGATGTCCGGGTTGTCCTCAGGGCCGGCAATCTCTGCCACCCCTTTCCCCAGGTCCAGAAGGGCCTGCTTCAACCAGGGCGGCAGTTCCCCCATCATGTCTGGCACCTCCGGTTGTGACCCCTGAGTTCCGAACAAACCCTCCCGGGTTTTGGGGCCGACAATCCCGTCCACCACCAGCCCATTGGCCTGCTGAAAGGCCCGGACCGCCGCCTCGGTCTTTTCCCCGAAGTTTCCCCGGGGCGTCCCGGTGAAGATGCCGAGCTCCTGGAGTCGCTGCTGCACCCGGAGCACCTCCGGGTTGCTCATGCCACGCTTCAGATTCATGGTTATTTGCCCTCCTTCTCGCCATTCAGGTGGCGGTGGAATTCATCACGCCGCACGTAATCGATGGGCAGCTTTTCCCGCAGTGTCAGTTGTCGGCTGACGGCCTCATGGAGCGTGCCGTCCAACCCGGCGATCTTCTCGTCCAGGTGGGCCCGGCAGGCCTTGCAGTTCTCCTTGATCTGGGACAGGGCCTCCCGGCTCATCTTTTTCATGACCCAGAAGGTCAATCCGGGCGTGCCGCAGGCCGCCAGCACAATGGAAAAAAGCTGGGCCACCGTCAAAACATCCTGGCTCATGGTTGACTTTCACCTCCCTTGGAATTTTCATTAGCCCACCACTGGAAACTTTCTCTTGCCAAAATGGTTCTGCCACTTCACCTTGGGATTGGGGACCGGGAAGACCCGCCGGGGCGGAGGTGCCACGCCGTAAGCGACCATGAGGCCGCCGGCGTTTACCTGCACCTCCCCGATTTCGGCAAAGAGGCCATAGGCGGCCATGAAACCGGCGGCGTCCACCCTGACAAAGCCATCCTGATCCGTATAAGCAACCTGGGCCCCCACTGTCTCCACCCGGACTTCGGTCATGGGGTAGGCGTAGGCCCCGCTGCGGATGGCATCGATCTCCAGGACGGACAGCAGCTCATTGAAGACCACCATCTCGTCCAGGAGACCGTCGAAATAGTTGTCACTGCCGGGGGCATCAATCGCCCCGACGACCACCTTGGCATCGCCCACCCACAACTCGTTGGTCAGCGTGCCCTTGAATTCAGAGACTGTTGAATTGCTGGCCCGGAACACCCGCACATAAAGTGACTTCGCCGTTTTGCCGTCGATGCAGACGGCCACGTGGTACCATTCGCCGTTGTTCAACGAGATCCCGGTATTAAAATTCTGGTACTGGCTGCCATCCGTGTGGCCGCAGTTGATCTTCAGGGTGGCGTACTGGCGCTGGATCTCCAGGCTGCGCTTGTTGCCGGTCCAGTTCCACTTGGTGAACAGGCCCGCGTAGTTGATGTAGCTTTCCGGCTTGAGCCAGAAACAGACGGAAATCTTCTTGGTGGCGTCCCCCGACTTCAAGGGGAAGCCGGCGTCCAGATCGACGTCGGCCCGGAAGGCATAGTCACTTTCCGCCTGTTCCAGGTCTGCGGCATACCCCCCTTCTCTCTTGTCAGTAGCGTTGTAGCTTACCGAGCCGCTGCCGGTGAGGTGGTTGCCACCCTTGCCGTCATCCAGGTTGTTCTCGAACCGGTATAAGGCCTTGACCCTGGGGTCTAAAGAGAAGTCATTGGCCATATCAGTTCACCGCCTGCAGGGCCAACTTGGCATTGTTGACAGCATCCACCGTCCAGTTGCCCCCGGCCGGATTCTGGTTCAGGGTGGTCTTGCGGAGCAGCGAGGACACCGGCAGGTCGATGGGGTCCGAGAGATAATCCGTATCGTTGATCCGTACCCCCAGCTTGAGGCGGTCCGGGTCAATAAAGGCTCCCTTGAGACAGAAGGTCTGCACTTGGACGGCCTTCACCGTCAGGGCCTCGGCGGGCAGATTCTCCATGTCAAAGTGCTCTTTCTCGTCGGGGGTGCTGGTTTTAATGTAGTCCGCGCCGCTGGGGGGCACCTCGTCAATGGCCGCATAGTGCGCGCCTGAAGGAGTGACGTCCCAGTCATTGGTAGGCCCGTCGGCAGTGGGCTTCAGGAGCTTCACCTTGAGGCCATTGGGCCAGGAGTTGTTGACCGAACCGGAGGGGTCGTTAACGATTATGTCATCCATGTAACATTGCATCCCGACCCCGGCTTCGAGATTCCACTGCACCTTGTCGATGGCGGCAGCCGTCCCCGGTTTGGTGTCGCCGCTGTAAATCCCTTCCGGTACCCCGTCAACCCGCAGTTCCACCAAGCCGCCGGAGTCGGCTACTTTGAGGTGCAGCTCCACCACGTACCAGGCCCCCACCTGGAAGATGGTGCTGCTGGTGATGATCTTGGTGGCCCGGTTCCCCAGCCAGACGTTCAATTTCCGCTCAGAGTCGAAATCCGTGCAGACGATGATATCCAGCCCGGCATTGCCCAGGGCCCGGAAGTGCTTGTAGTTGGCGGAATAATAGTTGCTCACGTAGAAGGCATACTGGATATACAGCTCATCTTTGTCAGGGATAGAGAACCAGAAACCCTCACTGTTGTAGTTTCGCCAGGAGTAATCCCCGCCCCGCTTGTAGGTGCTGGAGATCACCACCGAACCGTCGGTGCCGTCCGGCTCCTTGGAACTGTTCCACTCCGCCCCGAAAAGAATCAACATGCTCATGGCCTTGCTCCTCAGGCAAACTGCTCGGCCTTGACGGTAATCGCAAACGTCCCGGCTTGGGATAAATCGTGATTTATGATCCTGATGCGCAGCTTCCGCTCCGTCCCGAAGTCATAAACCCAGAAGGGCAGCCAGTCCTCGAAAGGGTCGCTGCCGGGGATGACGCCTTCCACCTTGTAGAGCAGGGTGGAAAAGGCGGCGTCGGCATACAGGTGCACGTCATAGACGTTGGCCGGGAGGCCGGAAGTCTCCTCGATCCTGAAGTAGTGCACCAGACCCCGGTTCACAAAATTTTCATAGGTCAGGTCCGCCTGGCTGTTGGCCGGGCAGGGAATATTACTTTGGGTAAAAGTCTTTTCCTGGGTGCCGACGCCGTAAACCTCTTCGAAATACCCCAGGAGAAACACCCGCAAATTGGCAGTGTCGGGACCGGAGGTAAAGACGAAGAACTCCACGGTGTCGTCGTCCCCCAGGGGCACCAGCAGGTCGGCGGGCTTCTGTTCGCCGTCCGACGCGTCAGACCAGACGGTGAAGGCAGTCGCTGGACTGAAGACGCCGCCGCCCTTCTTGAAGAGCACCCTGGTGTTCACGCCGGGGGCGGAGTCGTTGAAAAAGACCCGAAGCACCACGGCATTGACGCCGAACTGGGGACTACCCAGGTAGCTCGCCAGGTCAATGGGCTCGTAGTCGATGGAAGAGCCCCGGGCGGTATCCGTGCGCACCTCCGGCGGGTTCTCCAGGGGGACAAACTTGGTGAACTGCTGGGCCGCGAGGGACAGGTTCACCTCCCCCAACAAGCTCCAGGAAGCGCCGCCGTCTTCGGAATATTCCCAGCGTCCGGTATCCCGGTTGAACTTGAGCGCGGCATTGGGGTCGTCGCCGTTTTCCACCTCGATCCCGGCCCGGCCGGTAGGAGAACCGGCCGCGTCCCGGTCAATGGTGAAGATGTCGGCGGTGGTGCCGAGATCAGTGTTCTGAGTGTGCCCCCCGCCTCCGCCGCCCCCGGTCCCGGCGATGGCCGCGGTGCGCTTATCCGACACCGTATCGATGGCACCGGAGGCTGTGGCCACGACATACAGGGGAACCCGGCCGCTGGTGAAGCCGGTGGCATTAGCGCTCACCGCGCCGTCGGCCGGATCAACCTCGACATAATTGGTAGCGTTATCGGCAAGGGCCACCTGGCCGGCGGGGGTGAAGGAGACGGCGCTGTCATTGCGCACCAAGCCGGCCTGGTATTTGAAGTTGAGGCCCGAATGGGGGAGGTCCTGAGCATAGTAGCCCGAGAACACGTCCTGACCCTGTTCGATCTCCTCCAGCCGGTCGGCCACCTTGGTGAAGCTCTTGGAGCGGACGGCGGAGTCCAGCATGTCATGGTAGTCGTCGCCGTCAAAGAGAACCGCCACCCCGGTATAAAGCTGCTTGTTAGTCACCTGGTGGCTGTCGGCGTCCCAATGAAAACTCCGGAGGGTGTTGTCCTTCACCGTGTCGCTGAGGGCCGGGGCGCCGCCGCCGTCGAGATAGACGTAATAGGTGCCGGTGGCCCGACCCGCCAGGGACAGGGGGGTCCCAGTGGCTTTGTAGAGAAAAGCGGTGCCGGACCAGTAGGCCCCGGAAGCGACTCCCAGGTTGTAATTGGGGCCGGTGAGCGTCCCCTCGTCAAAATCATAGGAGCCGATGCCGATGAGGCCCTTCCGGTCGAAGATCTCCTTGAGGCCCTGGGGGACCGCCAGGTCGCCCCCGGACTGCCCGGTCAGGATGCCCAGGATGTAGTTCAGGTTTGACTCGATTACGGAGTAGTTGGAATTGTGCTTGGCGATGTAGTCCGCCATCCCCTGGATGAAGGCTTTGAACAGGGTCACACCCATCAGTACCACTCCACAATCTCAAGGAAGGTCCCGTCGGCCCGGAACTTCCCCTGTACCCCGTAAGGGAGCGTCCCGTAGCC
>VGSX01000098.1 GCA_016874895.1 Deltaproteobacteria bacterium | reverse complement strand
GCAGGACCGGACCGGACTGTCGGCCAGCAGGATGGTGCAGGAACCGCACTTGCCCAGGCCACAGGCGTATTTCGTCCCGGTAAGCCGTAGTTCCTCCCTCAGGACCCAGAGCAGGGGGGTATCGGGATCGACTCCCAGGGTGTATTCCCGGCCATTGATGGTTAAGGTGATCATGACGATGCCTCCTGCTCCGAACTTAAGCCGTAGGCGTTCAGCCATCAGCAATCAGCTTTCAGCAAAGACAATGGCTCAGGCAGACCAAATGAGAAACCAGCGATCTGCCATCTTGGGATAACTATTTGAATTTAAAGCTTAGCTGACGGCTGTAAGCTGACCGCTGACCGCTTACCTTTAGACATCAGGGCCAGCGCCGGAATGTCTGATTAAGACCTCAATCCCCGCCGGTCAGGCCTGATTCTAAAGATTTTATCAGGTCCGTCAGCAGAGCATTGACCGGGGTTGTGAGGCCGAATTCCCGTCCCTGGAGGACGATTTGGCCGTTAATGGCGTCGATTTCCGTCCGGCGGCGGGCCAGAATATCCTGGAGCATGGAAGAACGGTTGGCTGCAGTGGCCTCGCAGACCCGGCGCACCCGGGCCAGAGGGTCGGCCGAGGGATTGAGTCCTGCAGCCATGGCTACTTCCCAGGCTTCCTGAACCGCCGCGGCCACCACCCGCCAGGCCTCGGGAACAATCATAAGCTGGCCGTTGCGCAACCGGGTGAGGGCCGTGACCGGGTTAATCCCCACATTAATGAGGAGCTTATCCCACAGGACGGTTATGATGTCCGGGGCAGCCTGGCAATCCAAACCGGCCTGCCGCAAAGCCGCAATTATGGCCGTCAGTTCCACTGCGGTTACCTGGGAGCCGGGGGGCTGGCCGATCAGCACCGGCCCCTGACCCGCATGGCGGATACGCCCCACGTCCATCTTGGTCACCCCCAGCATGGTGACCCCGGCCAAGAGCCGCTCCGGACCTAGAGCTGCGGCCATGCTTTCCAGATTGCCGATGCCGTTTTGCAGGGTCAGGGCCACGCCTTCAGGACGCAGGAGACAGGGCAGGCAGGGTGACACCGCTTCCGTCTGGTGGGCTTTCACCATTACCAGGACCAGATCGCAGGTTCCGATGTCCTGGGGGTCATCGGCAACATTCAGGGCAAAACGGCTTTCCAGGCCCTCCAGACTGACCAGGCTTATCCCGTGGCGCTGCAATCTGGCGCAGCGCTCCGGCCGATAATCCAACAGCCAGACCTCCTGGCCGCCCCCCTGCAGACGGACCGCAAAAAACAGTCCCATGGCCCCGGGACCGATAATGGCAATTTTCACGGCACAAACTCTCCCAGGAATTTTTTTCGGGAAGATGAAATTAAACGACCCTCACCGCAGAGAAAATACTCTGCGTCTCTGCGGTGAAAAAGGGATCAGGCGCTTTACCCTGCGGTTTAACATCCAGCCTCCCCCTTGCTGGCCAGGATCTCCACCGCCTGCAATCCCACCCGGCAGAGCAGGTCCTCGGCCGCGGCCAGGTCCTCGCCGCCCATAAAGGTATCCCGGTGGCGGTCCGCCACCACTATAGTGCAGCCCCCGGCTCGCATGGGATAGTGACACACCTTGGCCAGGGTCAAGTAGACAGCCATCTCCATTTCCAAATTGAGAACGCCCTGGGCCTGCAAACGGGACAGCAAAGAGAGGTCAACCCCGCTGAACCCAGATGCAGCCCGTCCCTGGCCGTGGAAAAAATCGGCGGTGGTGCAGGTGAGGCCGCAGTGATAAATCATCCCTACCTGTCGGGCCGCGGCTATCAGGGCCTGGGTAATATCTCGGTCCGCCACCGCTTCGATTTCCGGCGGGGCGTAAAAGTGGCTGACGAACTCATGGCGCAGGGCCTTTTCGGTGATGATAATATCCCCCACTTGAATCTGGGGTTGCAGGCTGCCGCAGGTGCCCAACCGGATGAAGGTGGCCCCGGGGCGGCCCTGGAGCGCCTCCACGATGGCGATGACCGTGGGAGCGGCCCCGATGCCGGTGGCCAGTCCCGTGACGGCAATATTTTTATAGGTCCCGGTGATAGTCAGAAATTCTCTGTTCTGTCGCTCTATCAGTATTTCGTCGAAGTGCCGGGCCAGTCGGCGGATGCGCTCCGGCGAGCCCGAGGTAAGAATGAAGGGGGCGAGATCCCCGGACCTGGTTTGCAGGTGGTAAGCCGTCTCCCCCGAGTCGGCAACTGTGGGCGGCATAGGCGCCTTCCTTTCATCATCAGGCATGGTCATCTGGAGAAAAAAACACAGGAGGCGTTCGGCTATCAGCAATCAGCTTTCAGCAGAAACAATAGGTTAGCCGAGCTCATCGAGAAACCGGAAATCTGCCCTCTTGGGATAACTATTTGAATTTAAACCCTTAGCTAACAGCTAAAAGCTGACCGCTACCGCTTGCCAAACAAACAATTCTGTATCGCCCAGGCTGTGATTGCCTCAATTTAGTATACCTTATTTGCCCTGCAACTGTGGCAAATAAGTCCTTGGGCCGAATGCCGGGAGCTAAGATTTAATTGTAGGCGTTCAGCTATCAGCAATCAGCTTTCAGCAAAAACAATGGGCTAGGGAAAACAAGCGAAAAACCAGTGATCCGCCACCTTGGAATAACTATTTGAATTTAAAGCATTAGCTGACTGCTGTAAGTTTACCGCTGAACGCTTACATTTAATTTTTGTTAAGATGCGAATCAATGCTGTCGAAAAGAATTTATTCGAGTAAAATAGTTAAATTGAAGGGCGCCCCGGAGCATTACCTGCTTCCCTATTAGATTAACATTGAAGGGAAAAAATGAATTCTGCCAACCGCGCAACTGCGTATAACGTGATTTATTGAATAAATTCCAATCCCTGAAGCGGTCCAGGAGAGGTGCATGGATAGACAGATCGATCGGGAATTATCTGAACTGAAGAAAAGCCTGGTGCAGATGGCCCAGCTGGCCGAAGAGGCGGTGCGCCAGAGCATTGCGGCGGTGATCAACCGGGATTCCCAGGCGGCGGAAAAGGTGATCATGGGGGATGGTGTTATCAACTCCATGGAAAATGACATTAACGAACAGTGTCTGCGGCTGTTGGCCTTAAGGCAGCCCCTGGCCCGTGACCTGCGGCTGATTACCGCGGCCATGCGGATTATTACTGATGTGGAGCGGATAGCCGATCAAGCGGTGAACATCGCCGAACGGGCCCTGGAGCTTAATCTGCGGGAGCCTTTGACCCTGCCCATTGATCTGAAATTCATGGCTGATCTGGCCCTGGAAATGGTGCGAAATGGGATCGACGCCTTTATCCAGCAGGATCCCCAGTTGGCCCTGCAGGTCTGGCAACGGGACGTGGAAGTAGACACCCTGGATGACGAATACATCCAAAAACTTTTAAAGTTCATGCTGGAAGAAACCCCGGCGGTGATGCGGGCGGTGCATTATATCATTATCATCCGCAACCTGGAGCGCATTGCCGATTTAGCCACCAATATCTGTGAGGATATTGTTTTTATCGTTGAGGGCAAGGTCATCCGGCACAGCTCCGAATGACCCTTTTATTCACCGGAAGCTGCGTGGGGCTCAGGCCGGCTGCAGCGCCGCCACTGCGGGGAGGTCTGGAGCTTTTTTTCCAGGTATTCCAGTTCTGCGGCAAAGGCTTGGGAAACTTTGAGGTCTCGTTCCACACACTCCAGGGAATGCAGGATGGTGGAGTGGGTCCGCCGAAAAGCCCGCCCCAGTTCCTTAAGATTCTTCTGCAGATACTGGCGGCAGAGATAGATGGCCAGATTGCGGGCTTTGACGACTTTTTTCTTGCGCGACTTGCCCAGAAGATCCTCCCGGCTCACCTGATATACCTTTCCCGTTAAGTGCTGAATATCTTCGGTACTGAGTTTTTTGGCCGCGACCTGAAAATCCTGGAGGACTTCCTCGGCCAACTCCCGGCTCACCGGCACCTTCAAGGTGGCGGCTTTGTGCAGCATGTTATCCAGGGCGCTGACCATCTGACGAACATCCTGGGTGATGTAGGCGGCTAAGTGTTCCACCACCTCCTGGGGCACCCGGGCATCCCGGTCCTGGGACTTCCGGTTTAAGATCATAACCCGGGTGGAGAAATCCGGGGGGGCGATGGGGGTGATCACCCCGCCACTCAGCCGGGAAACCAACTCCTGATTGAGCATAGGTATATCTCGGGGCAGATAGGGACTGGTAAATACCAGCCTTTTGCTCTGGTCCGCCAAAAAATCCAGGGTATAGCACAACTCGGTCTGAATTTTCTCCTTGCCGCTTAAAAAATGCACCCCTTCCAAGAGCAGGGCGTCGCATCGGCGGCGGAACTTCTCCTTAAACTGAGCCATGTCGCCCCGCCGCAGGGCGGCCACCATCTCATTGGCAAAATCCTCCGCAGTCAGATAGAGGACGCGGTGGGACTTCCGGTTGGATTGGATATAATTGCCCACGGCCTGGGACAGATGACTTTTGCCCAGACCGGGGGGGGACGACAGGAAGAGGGTTTTGCTGTAGAGCGTCTCATCATTGGCCAGGGCTCGGGAGGCTTGAAAGGCCAGGCGGTTGGAGGCCCCGACCACAAATCGGTCAAAGGTGAAATCCGCATTCAGGAGCCTATCCGAGGCCGGCGGTTTTCGAAAATCCGAAAGACTCGGGTGCCTCTTGTCAGTGCCTGGATCCGGGCGCCGGGGGGTTTTGCCAAGACGCATTTTGACCTGGATGGCACTGCCGCTGAGGGCCTCGTATTCCCGTTCAATGTCTGCTAAATAATTATTCTGCACCCAATGGAGGAAAAACGGGTTGGGGCATTCCAGAATCAACTCCCCGGAGTCGCCCCGGGACGCCGTCAGGGGGTCGATCCAGAGCTGGTAGGCGGAGGCCGCCAGTTTAGTCTTGAAAATATCTTTGACTTCTTCCCAGTAACTATCCATGGTCTCTCCTGACCTTGAAACATCTGTTTCACAAAGAGAAGCGCTCTTTTCCCTGAGCTGAGGGACCGCCTGCGACATCGGATCATTCTAACAATCACAAAATATTAATTTATTTAATTTATAATTTACACTATATAGGTTATGTTACCTGTTATTCCCGGCAAAAATTAATATACAGCCGCACGTCAACCCTTGAAAGTTTGGAAGTGGAGAGAGTGGAGTTAAGGAAACCCCCTTCAGAGTGGCTACTTTATAATCGGAATGCCGGCGTGAGTCAAAGACGATGAGACTGAATTAAGAGTTATCAGCGCGCTCAGAGCGGTAGTCCTGAGAAGTCTGGGGATAAACCGAAATATGAACGAAAAAAAACAGATAAGCAACTAGTTGAAAACACGCACGAGAGAAATTCAAAAGATTTCAAAGGGTAATATATCGATTAGTTTTTCTTGGCGACCGGGGCAATCTCGCAGAAACTCTTTTTTTTAACGATTTTTGTAAGCGGGGAAAAAATAGGAAACGAAAAAAAGGTAGGTGAAGAAAATTCTTCAATAAATGTCCAAAAAAATATTTTCCTAACTCCAGCGGTGGGTGATAGGGTGTTATCTAAGCCTGGGGCAGGGGAAAGGAGGCGGCCTTTTGGATTTATTTACCACAAAAGTGGGGTATTTTTTCCACATCAGGGGTGCTCGGAGGGTCACCCTTTGGGCCAATGGTCCTGAGCCCGGAGGGTTCTGGCCCTTAGAGGCTGGGAATGCTCAGGGGAGGCAGGCATTTCGGCCCCATAGAGTCTCCACAGACGCAGCACGACCTCTTTACGCTCCCATAGCGGCAGGCTGAAATAGAAATCGCTGAGCATCAGGGTGCTGATAATTTCTCTAAGATGCATGACCAGAACCTCGGCTGCTTTGCTGTTGCCTCAGCTCGCACCCAGGGCTTAGGTGCGAAGTTTCCTTATATCAATTGTTATGCAATATTTGGGCCAATATTGCCTAAGCCGACTTCCTTGATTTTTTCGAGTGTCTTCCCCTCATGGAACTCATCGTGCCAAAGAGCCTCGGTGGGATTGTTCTCACCATGAGAAATACCGACGGGCACAGGCCTGGTTTTTCCTGGTGCTGGCCTTTTTCCATCGGCTGGCGATATTGACAATCTTTCCTGATAAGCTATGATACAAAGCACTATTATGGTAATTGGGGCAAGATATGATTAACTATGTGACCTATCGCAAGTTCGTCGCCCTGCGCAATGGCCAGAGGGTAATGTTCAGGTTTTTGAACGCCCAGGACCGCCAGAACCTGCTAAAACTCTTTCAGGACGCGCCGGATGAAGACATCCGCTTTTTAAAACAGAATGTTAAGGATTCTAAACTTATCAATTTCTGGATTGACAATATAGATTATCAGAAGGTCTTGCCTCTGGTGGCGGTGAACATGGAGGACAACACCTTAATTGCCGACGCCACCCTGCATCGGGGAAAACATGCCAGTAAGCATATCGGCGAGATCCGCATTTTTGTCTCCCGTTCCTTTCGAAATCAGGGTTTGGGCTCCATCATGCTGGATGAACTCATTAATCTGGCCAGATTGGAGGGCCTCCAGATTCTCAAGGCCGAGGTCCTCATCGATCACAAGGGCGTCCTCAAGGCCTTCAAATCCAAGGGCTTTGAACTGAAATGCATCCTGGACGATTTTTTCCTGCGTAAGGACGGCATGACCCATGACGTGGCCCTGCTCATCCGGCCGGTGGTGCGCCGGGAGGAAGCGGAGTTTTAACGTGGCGGGAACACGGTAATGCCGGTGCAGACCGGTGGCGAGCGACTGCTGGCCCACCCGCCCCCAGACTGGCGGCAGGCCCGCTGGGGCCTGTTGGGCAATCAGGCCTCGGTGGGCCCCAACTGGCAGCCCCTCTGGCTCCTCCTGGCCCGGCGCTTTCCCCGAAATCTGCGGCTGCTGTTGAGTCCGCAGCATGGTTTATGGGGCGAGAAGCAGGACAACATGGTGGCCTCGGCGGACATGGTGGAGCCCTGTACCGGGCTGCCGGTCTTCAGTCTGTATGGGGATCGCCTGCGCCCCACCCCCGAGTGCCTGGAATTGCTCGATATCCTCCTGGTGGACCTGCCCGACGTGGGCACGAGAGTCTATACCTTCGCCGCCACCATGGCCTACGCTATGCAAGCCGCGGCTCAGATGGGAAAAAAGGTGGTCATCCTGGACCGGCCCAACCCCATCGGCGGGGTCCAGGTGGAGGGCAATCTCCTGAAACCGGAAATGGCTTCCATCGTCGGCCCCTATCCCCTGCCCATGCGCCACGGTATGACCCTGGGAGAGCTGGCACAGTATTATAACAAAGAATTTCACCTCGGCTGCGACCTGGCCGTGGTCCCGGTGCAGGGATGGGACAGGTCCCATTACTTCGACGCCACCGGGCTCCCCTGGGTGCTGCCGTCCCCCAACCTGCCCACCCTGGATACGGCCGTCGTATATCCCGGCCAGGTGCTGCTGGAAGGCACCAACCTGTCCGAGGGTCGGGGGACCACCCGGCCCTTCGAACTGTTCGGGGCGCCCTTCATCAACCCTTTCCAGCTCACCGCCACCCTTCGAGAAACCTGCGACCTGCCGGGGGTGGTGCTGCGGGAAACCTGGTTTGAACCCACCTTTCACAAATGGGCCGGCCAGGTCTGCGGCGGCTGCCAGGTTCATGTTACGGATCGCCGGGTTTTTAAACCTTACCTCACCACCTTGGCCATCCTGCAGGCCATCATCAAGCTGTATCCGGACGACTTCCAGTGGCGGCAGCCGCCCTATGAATACGAATACCACCGCTGGCCCATTGATCTGTTGACCGGGGATCCTGCTATCCGGGAGGGTCTGGCAGGACCCGTTGGGGTGGCTGATCTGGAAAATCACTGGCAGACAGAACTGGAGGTTTTTCTAAAAAAACGGCGGGAATATCTCCTTTATCACTGAATTGGCGCCGTCGAAGCTGTCATTGGCGTAATCAAGCAAATATCCCATTTAAAAACCGGCCTTGGCGATAAGCTCCCTGTAGTTTCCTTTGAGTCTTGACAAGAATAGGAATGATTATTAAATAATAGAAAAGCTTTCAGGGGTAATGGGAGAATTTTTCGGTCTGATGGCAGGTTCCGAATCCGTCAGGTTCCGGCCTGGGGGCATTGTTACTGTCACCCGGCATCCTGAATAATCTTTCGGAAATATTATTACATTTATTTTTCCTCCCGTCTCTGCCCCATTGTTTGTATCAGCTGCTCTCTCCTTCTCTATGCCTTATTGAGGAAAAAATATGAGAAAAGCTTTGTTGGATATACTCATCTGCCCTCGCTGTCTGCCCCAGGAATATCGCCTGCAGGAAACCATTTCCGAGGGGATCAAAGAGGATATCATCGAAGGCACCCTAACGTGCCACCAGTGCGGCGCCGTCTACCCCATCCGCCAGGGGGTGGCCTTCCTGGACCCCAACGAACCGGCGCAGCCCCGGACTCAGAACCGCTATGAAACGACGGCGGTGGTGGCCTCCTACCTGTGGAGCCATTACGGCGACCTGCTGGGGGACGAACTGGCCACCGACGCCTACACCCGTTGGGCCGGCCTGATGGCTCCCGGCCCCGGCGCCTGCCTGGATACCGGCTGTGCCGTGGGCCGGTTTTCCTTTGAAATGGCGCAAAAATTCGATTTTGTGGTGGGCCTGGACAATTCCCATGCCTTTATCCGGACCTCCCGGGAGTTACTCAGGCAACGTCGTCTTGAGCTGGCCCTGCCCGAAGAAGGGCTGCTTAAACGGCCTGAGACCCTTGTCCTCCCGGATAGTTGGCGTACGGATAATCTCGAATTCATTGTCGGCGACGCCCAGGCGCTGCCCTTTGCCGCCGGAACTTTCGCAGCCATTTCTTCCCTGAATATGGTGGACAAGCTGCCCCAGCCTCTGGTGCATTTGGCTGAAATCAATCGTTCGGCTAAAAAAATCCAGGCCCAGTTTCTCTTTTCAGACCCTTTTTCCTGGTCCCCGGACGTGGCCCCGGAAGTTCAATGGTTGGGTGGTAAAATGAACGGCCGGTTTTCCGGCCGGGCCAGGGACAATATCATCGCCCTGTTGGAGGGGAAAACCGCAGATCTGTCTCCAGCCTGGAAGGTGGAAAGAGACGGTCCCATCTGGTGGAAAATTCGCACTCACAGCAATCATTACGAAATGATCCGCAGTTGCTTCATCAAAGCGACCCGGTAACCGTCGCAGGAACCCGAATGCCTAAAAAACAAGGAAACATCCATGATACATCATACGGTCTGTCGTCTCTGCTCCGCCTGCTGCCCCATTACCGCAGAGGTGGAAAACGGCAAACTGGTGGCCGCCAAGCGGAAATCCTTTTTGCCTCCGGCCGCAAGGTTTCACTGTCCCAAACTCCAGGCCGCGCCGGAGATCGTCTATTCCCCGGAGCGGCTGTTAAAACCCTTAATCAGAAAAAAGGGGAGCGACGCTTTTAGGCAAGCCTCCTGGGAGGCCGCCCTGGACCTGGTGGCCGAAAAATTCCAGTATTTCAAGGAGCAGCACGGCCCCGAGTCGGTGGCCTGGCTGCGGGGTATGGCCGCGGATTGGGGCGCGCCCTGGGATTACGCCAACCGGCTGATGAACCTCTTCGGTTCCCCCAATACCATCGGCAACGGTTCGGTCTGCCATGTGGCCCGGGATATAGCCCACGTCTACACCTATGGCGCCATGACCCTGCCGCTTCCCAAGACCTCCCGCTGTATCGTCATCTGGGGCAAGAACGACCGGAATACGGCCCCGGGGGCTGCGGAAGCGATCTTTCATGCAAGGGAGCAGGGCGCCAGGCTCATCGTCATCGACCCGGTGCGGACCGCCTTTGCGGAAATGGCTGATATCTGGCTCCAGATCAAGCCGGGACACGATGGCCAACTGGCCATGGCCATGATCCACGAAATTATCTCCCACGGCCTCTATGACGCTGATTTTGTCCGGGAGTATTGCCTGGGCCTCGATCAGTTAAAAGATGCTGCTGCGGCCTACCCGGCTGAGGCGGTGGGGCCCCGGGTCTGGCTGGACCCGGAGGCCATCCGGGAGGCGGCCCGCCTCTATGCCACCACCAAGCCGGCCTGCATTATCGACGGCAACGGCATCGACATGCAGCTCCAGGTTTTTCAGATCACCCGAGCCGTCTGCCTGCTCAGGGCCCTCACCGGCAATCTGGACCGAGACGGGGGCGACTTTATTCCCCAACCCGTTCCTGTCCGGAATCTCCAAGCCAAAGAGAGGCTGTCGGCCGGGGTGGCGCCCATTACCCAGGCCTATCCCCTGTTCAACGAATTCCACCCGACTTGGGGGCTGCACGTGCAATCCTGCCTGGTGGACGCCATCCTGGACGAAAATCCTTACCCTATAAAGATGGTGGTAGTCCAGTCCGGCAATCCGGTGGTGACCATGGCGGACGCCCAGCGGGTCCGCCAGGCCTTTGCCAGACTCGATTTTCTGGTGGTTATCGACCTGTTCCGGAATCAGACGGCCCAGTATGCCGATGTCATCCTGCCGGCGGCCGGTTGTTTTGAGAAAACCCAGCTCAACCGCGCCTCCATGCGCAATAGCCCGGTCATCCTGCAAAACCAGGTCATTGACTGGCTGGGCGACAGCCGCCCGGACTGGAAGATCGTCTTCGACCTGGGCCGCAAACTGGGTTTTGCCGAAGAATTTCCCTGGGATACCGTCGAGGCCGCCATAGACTATCAACTGGAGCCTTCGGGCCTGACGGTGGCTAGCCTCCGGGAGAATCCAGACGGCCAGCGGGCCGAGCCCTTAAAATTCGACAAGTACCGCACCCAAGGCTTTGCCACCCCCTCCGGCAAGGTGGAATTGTTCTCCCCGCGCCTGGAAGAGGCCGGACACCTGCCCGTGCCCTTCATGGACGGCAGCCGGGAGAATCCCATCAGTTTTGCCGCAACCATGGGAGCCGACGCCCTCATCGGCATCAGCGGGGAGCGCACCAACCGTTTCACCCACACCCAGTTTCACCGGATCCCCTCACTGCTGCGGCTGGAGGGCGAAGGCTATGCCGACCTGCACCCGGAGGAGGCCAAAGCCAGAAATATTCAGGCCGGTCAATGGCTTACCATTTCCTCGCCCCGGGGCCGGGTTCGGATGCAGGCCAGGATATCGGGGGTGGTGCGCCCCGGCGTGGTCCGCCTGGCCTGGGGCTGGGGGGAAGTCAATCCGGAATGGAATGTCAAC
>VGSX01000097.1 GCA_016874895.1 Deltaproteobacteria bacterium | reverse complement strand
CAGCAACTTCAATTATGCTAGCCAAAATGCTAGCCATGAATAAAAAAGGGATCAGCAGAAAACGCCAACTCCTTGTTATAATTGGAGCCGGCACGGGGGGTCGAACCCCGGACCTGCTGATTACGAATCAGGGCAAAGCAGGTTTCAGACCGTTTTTTGCCTTCCCAGATAATTTCGTCTCCCCCGAAAAATCTCTTGACATTCCCGTTAATTGTTTATAATCTTAGGTTCAGATTGTCCCATAATGTGCTTTGCATTGTCAAGGATAAAACGCTACCCCAAACGCTACCCCGAAAAAAGGGAGGGCAACCCTGATGAGATTGACTGACTTTCAGATTAAAAATCTCAAGCCTCAAGCAGAGCGCTATGAGGTCTGGGAGGGGAAAACGGGGTTTGGCGTCCGGATCACCCCTAGGGGCGCCAAGACATTCGTTTATATGTATCGGTTTGGGGGAAAGGCCAGGCGGTTAACCCTGGGTGCCTATCCTGTGATGTCCTTGGCAGAGGCCCATAAAAAATATGCCGAGGCCAAGGAGAAGGTCAAAATGGGTATTGACCCGGGGGCCGAAGCGGTGACCGAACGGGAAGAAGAGCGCAAGGCCCCCACCGTGGCGATCCTGGCCGATGAATACCTTGAGAAGTGGGCCAAACCCCGAAAACGCTCCTGGCGGGAAGATGCTCGTATCCTGGCGAAAGACGTGCTCCCGGAGTGGGGGCGGCGCAAGGCCAGGGAGATCACCCGACGTGATGTTATCCGACTCCTGGATGACATAGTGGACCGGGGCGCCGGCATTATGGCGAACCGGACCCTGGCGGTCATCCGCAAGATGTTCAACTTTGCCGTGTCCCGAGACATCGTGACCGTCTCCCCCTGCCTGGCGGTTCGAGCCCCCGCGCCGGAGCAGCAACGGGACCGGGTGTTGACCACTGAGGAAATTCGGGCTTTGTGGCACGGCCTGGAAGGGGCGAAGATGATGTCCGGGGGAACCAAGTTGGCGCTCAAGCTGCAACTGGTGACTGCACAACGCAAGAGTGAGATCGTCTCCGCGGCCTGGGAGGAATTTGATTTTGCTGACGGCGGGTGGTGGACGATCCCGCCCGAGAAGGCGAAAAATAAGCTGGCTCACCGCGTTCCTCTCTCTCCCCTGGCCGTCGAGCTTCTCCAGGAGGCCAAGGCCTTGGCCATGGATTCCCCCTGGGTCTTCCCATCACCCCAGACTGAGAGGCACATCACCCCGGAAGCTGTTGACCATGCCCTGCGGCGGCATGGCTTGGTTGATTTGGGCTTTACCTTTCTCCCCCATGACCTGCGTCGCACCGCGGCCTCCCACATGACCGGCATGGGCATTTCCCGGCTGGTGGTGAGCAAGCTTTTAAATCATGTGGAGCGAGGGGTTACCGCCGTTTACGACCGGCATTCTTACGACCGGGAGAAGCGTCAAGCCTTGGAAACCTGGGGCCTCAAGCTCAAGTCCATAATCGAAGAAACTGAGACCAACGTGATCCCAATGGTTCGCGGCGGTTGAGAAGGACAGCAGACCAAATTTCCTCCTCATATCACTTGGAATCCGATCCCGCCATGAGTAGAGCGGCCATTTGTCCGTTCTTGCGGATGGGTCTAAATCATAGAAGATCGATGGTTAAATTTACCCCCCCATGGTGCTGTAATTTTCAATTGTTGCGATTGAATTTTGTGAAAATATTTCTTGACTTTTAACAAATCATGCCGAATATATAGATAGCTCATCTGCCATGTGTAGAAGGAGTAACGATGCCGTCCCCAGGGGCGGCATCAGCTATTTAGGCCCTCCTTTTTTCCAATCTTCAAATTCCTTCAAGAGCTTCCGCTTGCGATGCGGCTTATCCACCATGTAGGCGGTCCATGGGAGCAGGTATCCCTTCCTTTCGGCCAAGACCACTAAATATTCTTCCTCCTCAAGCCACAGAAGAATCCTGGTCTCGCCTTTACGGGTGTTCGGCCACACCTTGAGCGAAGCGTCCTCTGAGTTGTCAATTATTGGCCGTGGCCAACGGATTCGCTCGCACCGCTTAAGATCGGGTAAGCGATCCGGTTCAACCGGTCCCTCTTGGATAAAGTGCCAGAAAGTAGCCTCTTTTCCTTCCGACATGGGGTGCCGCTTCAAACGGAGAGTTCTTCCTCGAAATGTCGGCTTGGTATCTACGAAATCGGCTTTAAAAAGTTCATAAATAGCTTCTAAATATGCAGCAAAGTCGCCCTTAAATTTAAAAAGCGGCGGCAACCATTCGGGAGCACTCATTCCTGAACCTCCTGGGCACGCCAGCACAGGAGGTTCACTTTCTGTTCTTTATAAAGGGTCGTTTGGGTAAGCCGGTATTTAGACCGTTTTTTCATGCGCTCTACCAACCGCAATTTGCTCTGGCTCCCCTGCAAGCCACGATTTGCATATGAGACTGCGCCGATCAACAGGTCGGCCAGTTGCAGCAGTTCGACCTCGCTTGAATGAATAAGTTGCACCCGTTCAATGATGTCACGGGAAAAATCATATAAATTGTTGCATAGGACTTCGTGCAGTTTTATGACTTTGGCTCCCCCACGGGTGTCTTTTATGTCAAGGTAGATGCGATAGCGGGCTTGGGGGCTAAAGATGACCTTGAGCATGTCAAAATACATTTTGTAATACCAAACATCGTGGTTCTGGTAGGAAAACGCCTCATGGCGGATCAATGATTTATCAGGGACGATCAGCGCCCGGAAATGCAAGTCATCATCATCAAAAAAATAATCCATCCAATCCAGATAAAACCGAACCTTGGCAGGGGAGACTTTAGTCCATTTGACCTCAAAATTCGCCGGCAGTCCGTGTGCTACCTTCAGTTCTCTCAACCGGACGGAGATTTCCCGGCATTTTTCCAGGGGTGCCCAGATAGCCCCCAAGACCATCGCCTTTTGATGGTCGTTCACCAGATGGCAGGACTCATCGCAGTAAACGTTGAAAATCTCCATTGGCACTCCTGGTGAAGATGCTTATCCTGAGACGGGCACTTCAAAGACTTTCAGCACCTCGTCGCCGTAATGGTTGATGACCTTAATGGCGATCTTGCCGGTTGCAGGTGGGGGAAAGGGGCGGCTCACGGTGGAGTAGAGAGACGACCAGGCCCCTTCGTCGATTTCCGCCCGAAGTGCACGCCTGAGCTTGTCGTAGGGCTGGTCGGCTCCCGTGAAATAGGCGTGGCGCACAAAGAAGCTCTCGCCGTTGTAGTCGGTGTCGATGAACCAGCAGGCGATGTCGTCTGTGCTGCTGGAGCGAATCTGGCCGGTGGTGGGGTCGTAGATGTCCAGGCCCTTGATTTCCACCACCAGCTTGCCGTCCTTTTGCTGCCGCATGTCCACGTCCGGCTCGCCGAAGACCATGAAAAGGTTGCCCGCCCCGGTCTTTTTCAGCAGTTCGTCGCCCATGGACAAATCCGGGTTCATGCGGCAAGGGAGCACCGTTAGCTGGCCGAAGCGTTTGGCTTCCTCGGAGACGTGGGGGTCGAAGGCGAAGCCGCAGACGATGAGGAGGTCGAAGCCCACGCCCTTGACGGCCTCCTTGGCGGCCTCCTTCACCAGTTCCGGGCCCACGGTGCCGTGCTCCGGGCCCAGGCACACCGCCGCCCGGCGCACCGTGCCGTCGGTCTCGGTGTACTCCCCTGAGGCGTGGAGCCATTCCCCGGCGTAGGATTCCAGGCGGTCGAACCTGAGGCGCTCGTTTTTGATGGTGTTCTGCACCCCGGCCTTCTTGAGGTTATCCAGGATCATGGCCTCGAACTGCCCCAGGGAGGCTTCCCGTTGCGCCTGGGCCTGGGAGTCCGGGAGTTCCACTTCCGGGGCCAGCACCCGGTGGGGGGAGAGGCTCTCCACGGTGAAGCGGCCGGTAACCCGGAGCCGCTTGCCGTCCTCATAGGGCTGGTCATAGAGCAGTTCGGTGTCAGCCCGGCGGGCGATGGCGGCGTCAATCTCCTGCCGGCGCTCCCGGCGTAAGCTCCACCATTGGGCCAGGAGTTCCCTGGCCCCCTCGGGCCAGGAATCTTCGGGTTCACGTGGAATCTGCCATTCTTCCCAGGATTGGGAAAGAAGCCGGTTCAATTCCTCCCGGATGGGTTCCAGCTTTTCCTGCCAACGGGCATGGATGGCGTCGATTTCCTCGTTGTTGGCGATGGCTTTCAGGGTGATGTGGGGCACCCGCTTATAGACGAAGCCTTTCTTGAGGTCGCCTTCGGTCTTATAGTCCGGGGGTATCTTGCCGGTGAGTTCCCCTTCCTTCTTGATGCCTTCCGGGGAGTCGGCCAGAAGGTAGTAGGGATACTTGGCGGCCATGAGACGGGTGCGGGTGAGGGCCAGGGCCACTCTGCTCGTGTCGATGGTGATCCAGCGCCGCCCCCACTTTTCGGCCACATAGGCGGTGGTGCCGCTCCCGCAGGTGGGGTCCAATACAAGGTCTCCCGGGTCAGTTGACATAAGAAGGCATCGTTGAACTATACTTGTGCTTGTCTGGACAGCATAGGTTTTATCGCTTGGAGGGGAAGCTTTTTCAATAAGATTAGTCATTATCGTAACTGGATAGTCGTCAAAGAATAGTTTATATCTTAATAAATTGCCAGTAGGACAAATCCTATCTGCGTAAATTAAACGATTCATTCCCTGAATATTAGTACAGTAAGATGAACTAGGAGGGGGAGCATATTTTTTCCCATTATATTCAACATTAAATATCCCTGTAATGTTAAGACCAGCGGGGGCTAATGAAATAGATTGGAATATCAAAGCTCCTTCTGGTAATATTTTATGATTTCTGTTCTCATCACTTGTCATTCTTCTTATAGATCCATCAGGTAACTGTATCCAATTCCAAACAGGGTCACCCTGAATATCCTTTTTCTCATAAAGCTTTCGATACTTGAGACTATCAATTTGTTTTGCATACCAAAGAATATGGTCGCTAACATTTTCGAGGTACTTACTGCCAAGAGGCATCATTTTCTTTTTGAAAGTGATTAGGCTTACAAAATTGTTGCACCCAAACACTTCATCCATTAGGCATCTTACCAAATGCACATTCTCATCACCAATCTGGACAAAAATGCTCCCAGTCTCAGTAAGCAGTTCCCTGGCCACCACAAGGCGGTCCCGCAAGTAGGCAAGGTAAGAGTGGATTCCAAGCTTCCAGGTATCCCGGTAGGCCCGGATTTGCTCAGGTTGGCGGGTTAGATCCTCAAAGTTGTCTTTCACATCCCGCTTACGGGTAGAGACCTGCCAGTTGGAAGCGAATTTGATGCCATAAGGCGGGTCGATGTAGATCATCTGCACCTGGCCCTTCAAGCCCTCCTTCTCGGCCAGGGAGGTCATCACCAGCAGGGAATCCCCCAGGATGAGGCGGTTGCTCCAATTCTGGCCATGCTGATAAAATTCTACGGTCTTTTCAAAGGAGTCGATACCGTTGAAATCATCGTAGAGAGAAAGCTGACTTCCAGACCGGCGCTTTTGAGCTTCGGCCCGCACCTCTTCGATGATGGCCCGTGGACGAATCTTCTCCTGGATATAAATAGGCACCGCCGGCACTTCCAGGGGCTGGGCGTCCTGCTCGTCTTTCCCCTTCCAGACCAACTGCGGGTCAAGGGACGGGTCACGGGGATAGAGGATGTCCTTGGGGGTCTTCTCCATCTCCGCCACAAAATCCCTGAGCTCATGGGTGGGGATATTCTTGCGCTTGTCCTGATACTTGAAGTCGGAGATGGGGGTGGGGGTGTCGCCTTTCTTCCCGGCCATATGGTGTCCCTTCCTGCAAGGTGGGGCAGGTTAAATGGTGCGCAGGGCGCACCCTACAAGGTGCTTTGCGTCCTTGGCGTCTTTGCGAGAAACAACAAGAAGTTTCTCGCAAAGGCGCAGAGTGCGCCAAGTTTATCAATGAGAGACCTGATAAATCACGGGGCGATAGCGGGGCGGCGGGATGGGCTTTCCTGCCTGCTCCGCCGCGGCTAACCAAGCCTTTTTCGCCTGCTCCACTTCGGCCAGGGCCTCTTCTGGGGTGCCCCCGAAGGCGGAACAGGAATCCAGGTCGGGAATGTCGGCAATGTAGCCGCCGTCTTCGTCACTGTAAAAGATGTTGATATGATAGTCACTCATCACCTGTCCTCCAGCTTAATATTATACCTTTCCACCAAACGGAGAAACTGGCGGATTTGATAAGGCTTGGCCTTACCCCCCACGTTCTGAAGATTCACCAATTCCGGGATGCCGGGATGTCCGAAGATATGATGGCTCCCGGAAGTGCGCAGAAGTTTGAAGCCAAAGCCTTCCACCAGGTTGACGAGATCGGCGAAAGGAACATTCTGCAAGTTCCCCTGGGCCAGACGTTGGAGTAGCTTCTTGCGGTTCAAGGGCTGTTCTCCAATGAGGGCAGCGTCTTTAGGAAGGCCCGGATGAGGTTTTGGGCGTCCCAAGGGTCGTCAATCTCTAAAAAGGCCCACCGGCCATAAGCGCCATGGTTATTGACGGCAGGGACCCAAAGGTTGCGGGCTGTGGCCACTTTAGCGGCCTTCTCCTTCTTCTTCTCCCCGGTAACCTCGATGACAAGGTTAAAAAGGTCTTCATCCTCACCCTTCAGGCGCACAACGAAGTCGGGGATGTAGTTCTTCTCCTCCCCGTCAATGGTGTAAGGGATGGCAAAACCCAGGTTGTGGTTCTTGACATAACAAATGACTTCGTCCATCTCCTCCAACGCCTGGGCCATCTTTTGCTCCCAGGAGCCGGTGTCCGCCACCACATGGGAGATGTGGCATTTATTAGGGTCGGTGGGGTAAACAGGCCGGGTGGTGTCGAAATCTACATAGCGGGTGGAGCCCAAGGTGTCGTAAGGCCGCAGGATAGGCTTGAGGGTCTTCTGGCCGGTGGTGGAAGCCACGATAGCTTGATAGATGCGGTCGGCGGCATTGTGGGCGAACTCGATGAGCAAAAGCATTTGGGGGAAGGTGTTGTCCTTGAGGATGACGCACTGCTTCAGCCAGCGCCGGGTAAGACTTAAAATCTGAGGGAAAAGCCATGCTTGCACTTCTGAGTCAAACTGGTGGTCTGGAGGCCGGTCGGTTCTTTGGGTGCCATCTTGCCGAAAGTATTTCTCCAGCACCAGCTTGGCCAGGAGGAAAACCACCTCCTGCTCCCGACGGCGCTTGAGGTCGTCCAGGGTCTGGATACTGGACTCCCCCACAATGGGCGCATTTTCTACCCAGGTGGGGATGTCGGCGGTTGACAAGATGTATTTCGAGTCTTCGGTGAACCGGGCGGTGATGGTCCCCCCGGTGAGGTCATAACGATAGCCCATGAGACGGGGAAAGGTGATCTCGCAAGCAATGCGGTCATCGAGCGCCCGGACCCGGGTAGGGATGGGGCCGGGCTTGGGGTCTTTGGGAGTTCCGGCGCAGGGTATAAAGGAAAAGGGTACCCCATAGACCTCAGCATATTCCACCGGGAAGCTTTCAAGGGCGACTTGCTGGCCCTGGACTTCCAGGGTCCGGCTCTCGATGCCGAAGCCCATACGGCGCAGGCCCCGCCCTACAACCTGTTCGCACAAGAGTTGGGTGCCAAAAGCCCGGACCCCCAGGATGTGAGTAACGGTATTGGCGTCCCAGCCTTCCGTCAGCATGGAGACGGAGACCACGCATTTAACCTGCTCCCCCAGCTTGCCGGGCTTGCCGATGGTATTCATTACTTCCCGGAGCAGGTCTTCGTCAGTGATGCTGTCCACATTGCGGCCAGGAAAGCGAAGCCGGTATTCGGTCTTAAACTCCTCTATTTCCCTGGCAGCCAATTTCTTAAAGTCGGCGCTCATGGCCTCGCCGGACTCCAGTTGGGCGCTGTCAATGAGGATGGCATTGGGGCGGATGACCCATTGGCCGTTCTGGACATTGCTAAAGATGTCGAGGGCGCCGGGTGCCGGCACGGTGGAGCCGTCGGATAGGGGCTTGTCCCACCCGGCGATATATTCAAAAACCAGCTTGGAGACGCTGGTGTTGTTGCAGACCACGATAAAGACCGGGGGGGTCTGGCCTTTGGCCTGAGCTTCGCTGTTTTGCTCCCATTGGCGGTAATATTTCTCGTAATTGCTGTAAAGGCTGTGAAGCGCCCCCTGGAGTTCGGCTGGAGGCTTGGGTTCGATGCTATACTCATCCTTTCCTTTCTTAACGCCTTTCTTAGGCAAATCGTTTCGGATGCGCAGCCAGAGGTCCCGGTAAGTCGGTTGGTCGCCCACCATGGAGTCGTCGGCCACAGGCACCCTGGGCACCTTGACGATGCCGGACTCGATGGCGTCGATGAGGGAGAAATCGGAAACTACCCAGGGAAAGAGGGTGCCTTCGGAGTAACCCGAACCTCTTAGGAAGAAGGGGGTGGCCGACAGGTCGTAAACCACTTTGATGCCTAACTTGGCTTGGACCGCCTCCAGGCCGGAAATCCAGACTCGGGCGGCTTCTTCCCGCTTCTCGGCTTCCCGGCGTTCGTCCCCGGTGAGCTTTTCTTCCATACCGTCCGGTTTGCGGCGGTAACAATGGTGAGCCTCATCGTTGAGGACGATGATGTTCTTCTTTGTTCCCAATACCCGGCAGACCCGGCGCACCATTTCCTCGGGGGTCTCGGTGAAGGGGCTGACTTCGCCCTGGGCCAGGATGGCCTTGGTGAGCTTCCCGGCGGCCACCTTCTCCCGGAGCAAGAAGGCATGAAAGTTGGTGATGAGGATTTTGGCCTTAAGCAATTCTCCTTGCTGGTCCGGGGGGATGAGGTCCCATTTGTGGTAGTAGTTTTCCGGCAGATTGGGCAGGAGCACCCGGAGCCGGTCCCGGATGGTGATGCCGGGGGTCACCACTAGGAAGGTGTCGGTGAATCTGGGGTCCTGGGGGTTAGCCAGCTTGTTCAGGGTGTGCCAGGCGATGAGCATGGTCATGACCACGGTCTTGCCGGCACCGGTGGCCATCTTGAAGGCGATGCGGTGGAGGAGGGGGTTGGCACCGGCGTTGGCCTGGCGCAGGTCATTGTCAATCCAGGCATCGCCATATTTCTTGGCCACCTCGGTGAGGTAAATGGCCGTCTCCAGCGCCTCAATCTGGCAGAAAAAGAGCTTCTTCTCCCGGTCGGGACGTTGCCAGTATTCCAGAAGACGGGCCGTGGTCTTAGTGGTCCCCAGGTAACCGCCCTGCCGCCACATGGCCACCCGGGAGCGCACCCGGTTGATGAACTTGTTCTCCTCGATGCGCTCCTGGAGCCACTCCGTGTCGAAGTAAAGCTGTTTGCCTTTCTTCTTTGGCTTGGCGATGGGGATAAAATAGGAGCTTACTCGGCGCTCCGGGACGACCTCGTTGGTGATACCCTCGTTGGAGAAGCGGAAGTGACGTTGAGGTTCATCAAAAGGGGAATTGATGACCGGATTTTCGATGACGACCTGCTTCATGGACATCCCATTGATCTGCTAAAAATTCAAGATCACAAAGGGATTATAGGCTGAAACAGGACTGCTCGTCAAATTTTACTGTAGTGAGACCAACATCACCCGGCTCAGGCAGGAAGTTTTCTGGCGCCACGGGCTATGCCCTTAGTTCCCCAAGAGCAAGAATAAGATAGAACTCATATCTCCTTTTTCAGCCTTTACCGCGGTGATCTGCTTTCCGGTCAATCCGGGACCGCTAAGGTCAAACACCGCGGTGGCGTTCATATCAGTCTTATCCGGGGTGGCTGCAATCTGGACCGTTTGGTAGGAGTTCCAGTTGGTTGGCGTGAAGGTTAGCGTACCGAGGCCCTGAATGCTTAGGGCCAGGCTGCCGCTCTGCCAGGCAATGGTCACTTCCGCATCCGCTGTCGGTGGAGCGCTCAGTTTCACTTGCAAGGGGGCCGTTTTCCCGGGGGGCACCCTGACTAAATCCTTGTCCGTAAGGATTGACACGGTCTTAGCCACGAAGCTGGCGGCAATGGTATGGGCCTCGGTGACGTTGTTGAAGGTGTAAGAGGACACCGGCCCCACGGACACGCCGTCCACCAGCACCTTCTTGATATTGTAATTGTCGTCGGGCTTGATAGTAAAGGTCTGGCTGTCACCATGGTTCACTTGCACCTCGCCGGTGGGCGAGATGGAGCCGCCGGACCCGGCGCTGGCGATGATGGTGTAAGTATTGATGGTGAAGCTGGCGACAATGGTGTGGTCAACAATTACGTTTTGGAAAGTGTAGTTGCTCACGGCCCCCACCGAGTCGCCGTCCACCCTGACGTCTGCTATGCGGTAACCCTCGTCGGGAGTAATCGTGAAGGTCTTGTCTGTACCTATTGGTACAGTGACGTCCCCGGAGGGCGAGATTTTGCCGTGGCTCCCGGCGCTGGCGGTGATGGTGTTGGATTGGTGGGGGGTCACCACCACTTCGGTGGTCCGGGCGCTCTCGACCCCCACGGTGTTCATGGAACTGAGGGCCAGATAATAAGTCTGGCCGTTATTAAGCCCGGTGAGTTTGTACGAGGTCACTTTGCCCAATAGCACCGGAGTGGTGTAACTACCTGGAGAGGTCCCGTAATAGAGTTTATAGCCTCCCAGAGAGGTTTCTCCGTTGGGGTTCCAACTCAGATTAATGGCGGCATTGTCCGGTGCGCCCCTGAAACCGGTAGGGGTGGCCGTGGTCCCGATGGTGCAGCCGGTCCACGGATAGTAGTTGACCTTGTCGCTCACCCGTGAGCCAAGGCCGGTGGGGTTGAATAGTCCTCCTGACACCCGGTCGTCAGAATTGTCTAGTGGCCCTGAGGCATGACCCCAGTTGTTGCCAGCTGCATTAAGAATAGCGGTCCCTGAATAATACAAGCCGAATGAAGTATTGTTTTTTAGCGTATTACCCACGATTGTTGGGATGGAATGTGCTGTGGAATAAATGCCATATTCGCAGCCGGTGATCGTGTTGTTGGTGATCAAAGGTCTGCTCGGATAATTATATGCATCACTGCCACTGTATATCCCGATCCCATTCCCCTTACCATTACTGATGGTGCAGCCGGTAATGGTAGGAGCACAATCATAACCGACTCCAATAATCCCTGCCTAAATTGAGCGATCCTGTTTGGACAGTTAAGACATCAATACTTTTCATGTATCCACAAGACCATAGTTTAGGGGAAAGCCCTCAAAAATGCCCTTTTGAGGTTAAGACGCGTTCAAAAAAAGTAT
>VGSX01000096.1 GCA_016874895.1 Deltaproteobacteria bacterium | reverse complement strand
AAGAAATTGTGATATCTGTCAACGAGCATTTTATAAACTCCTGACTTTGGACGCCAGCAGATGATGATGATCAAACGTGTCGCTATTGTGGTCAAGAAAAACAGCAGCGCCATCCAGGCAGGGGAGGCCCTGGCGAGTTGGTTGGCGGCGCGCAATATCCAGGCCGACCTGCTGGTCAATGAACCGGAGCCGGATTTTCTGCCCTTGCCCGAAGAGACCGAGGTTATTATCGTCTTTGGCGGCGATGGCACCTTACTGAGCGCGGCCCGGCATTATGGGCAGCAGGGGACGCCCATCCTGGGGGTGAACGTCGGCGGCCTGGGTTTCATCACGGCCATCGGTCTGGAAAAGCTCTATCCCATCATGGAAAAGGTGCTGCGTTATGACTTCCAGGCCGAGGAGCGGATGCAGCTGACGGGCACGGTTATACGGCAAGGGGAGATTTTCCGGCAACAGAGCGTCTTGAACGACGTGGTGATTAACAAAGGGGCACTGGCTCGCATCGTGGAACTGAAAACCTATATTGACAACGAATACCTCACCACTTACCGGGCCGACGGTCTCATCGTCTCCACTCCCACCGGCTCCACCGCCTACACCCTGGGGGCCGGGGGGCCCATCGTCTTTCCGACGCTACAGGCCGTCACCCTCATTCCCATCTGCCCTTTCACTCTTACCAACCGGCCTCTGATCCTGCCCGACAGCTTTATCATCTCCGTGGTCCTGGACGACCGCAGCCGGGATGTTTATGTCACCTTTGACGGCCAGGTGGGTTTTGCCCTGCAGCCCCAGGATATCGTGGAAATCAGGAAAGGGCCGGGTGTGATCCGCCTGATTAAATCGCCCTACAAAAACTACTTTGAAATCCTGCGGACCAAACTCGGGTGGGGGGCAATGTAGGGATAGTGGTCAGGGGTCAGGGGTCAGGGGTCAGTGGTCAGTGGTCAGTGGCCAGGGGTCAGTGATTAGGGGTAGTGGGAAGTTGAGGAGAAATGAAATCTCTTTAATGGCTCCGGTAATAACCGTTCCCCTCTCTTTTGGTGGTAACAAGCATGTTTCCTGAAGTAAACCCCCATATCCAACCGGTCATGGCGTGGAAGGTCCAGGGCCAGGAAGTCAGACACTCTCAAGAGCTATTGGCTTCCGAAAGCCTGTTGGTCCTGGCCATCAACGGCCTCAACGCCTGTCATCTGTTATACTTACCCGGACTGGAAACAGAACTGGGTCTGGGATTTTTATTGACCAGCGGCGTCATTGAAGCGATGGCCGAGGTCCTGGAAATCCGACTGGCACCCCCGGATCAGAGCAACGGCCGGTTTTATGCCCACCTCCAGGTTCGGCTGGCCAAATCCTATGATGTCAAGCGGGATCTGAGCGCCTTGACCGCGGCTGCGGTGCTCCGCGGCGCCGACGAGGCCGGCCGCAGTCTCCGGGCAGCGCAGTTCCGGCGAGAACCCGGCCAGGAAGTCGCCCTGACCCTGGAACAGGTCGTGGCCCTGATGGCCGCATTACCCCAGCGGCAGGAAATTTTCCGCCGGACTGGCGCCACCCACGCCATTTTTCTGGCCGACCCGGCCAGCGGCGAGGTCGTGCTGGGGGCAGAAGACGTGGGCCGGCACAATGCCTTTGACAAGGTCGTGGGCCAGGCCTTAATGAAGAATATCTCCACGGCTGATAAAATCGCCCTGCTCAGCGGTCGGGCCAGCTTCGAGATGGTTTTCAAGGCGGCCCGGGCCGGAATTCCCCTCATGGCCTCGGTTTCGGCCCCCACCTCCCTGGCGGTCCGCCTGGCCGAATTACAGGGCATTACCCTCATCGGCTTTGTCCGGGGGCCGCGTCTGAATATCTATACTCACCCCCAACGCCTTGTTGAGGTGGGATGATGTCATTGTGGTTTCCAAGGGGTCTTTGCCGAGTCCGGCAGGAAGGCCTTAATCTGCGGTTTGCAGGTTCAGCAGGGAATTATCCCACCGCTCCGGGACAACAGCAGGGTCCGGCTTGTGATGTACCGTCAGCGCCCGGTTTGATCTTGGTCCTCCCCTAATTGCTGTGCCGGCTGCTGTCCAGTACCCGCTTGATGGACTCAGCGTAGGTCCTGACGTTAATCGGCTTCATGAGAAATTCTCTGATGCCGATTTTTTTCATTTCAGCCGCTACCAGTGTATCGCTATAACCGCTGCAGAGGATGATGGGGAGATCGGGGCGTTGCTGTAAAAGTTTACGGGCCAGAACCAGGCCGGTGATGTGAGGCATGGTCAGGTCGGTGATCACCAGGTCGAAGGCCTCGGGATCGGCCTGGAAAATCTTCAAGGCCTCCTCGCTGCTGGTGGTAGCCGTAACCCGGTAGCCCAAATGCTGGAGTAGTTTATCCACCAGATCTACAATAGGTGCTTCATCATCGACAAATAAAATCCTTCCGACACCTTTGGGGATGAAAGTGCTGACGTCGATTTCCGGGGGCCTGACTCCTTCTAAACAGGGGATGTATACCTGGAAGGTCGAGCCCCGACCGAAAACGGATTCCACCTCAACGGCGCCCTGCAGATGCATGACGATGCCATGCACCACCGACAGTCCCAGGCCGGTGCCTTCACCCGGACCCTTGGTGGTGAAGTAGGGCTCGAAGATCCTCTCCTTGATCCATTGAGGCATACCCTCGCCGGTATCACGCACGGTGAGCCTGACATGTTGACAATCCTGCAGGTGGGGGAATGTCTTCAGAAGATCCGGGGTCATCGGCACGGTGGCCACCGATACTCCCAGAACACCTCCCTTTTTCTGCATGGCCTGGTAGGCGTTGGTACACAGATTCATCACCACCTGATGAATCTGGGCCGGTTCGGCCCATACCAGATCGGTATCAGCCTCCAGGTGGACCTGAATCCCGATGGTGCTGGGAATGGAGGAGCGCAGCAGTTTTAAGGCCTCTTTGACCACCAAAGAAACCTGCACCGGTCTGCTCTTCTCCTCGGCCCGGCGACTGAAGGTAAGAATCTGCCGCACCAGGTCCCGGGCCCGGTTCCCGGCCTGAAGCACCGCCTGGAGATTCTTGCTGATCTGGCTATGATCCGACTCTTTCTCCAGGTTCATGAGACTGAGCTCGGCATATCCCAGTATGGCCGACAGAATATTATTGAAGTCATGGGCAATCCCTCCCGCCAGGGTGCCGATGGCCTCCAACTTATGGGTCTGCTGTAACTGTGCTTCGAGTCTGGCCCGGTTCTCTTCCGCCTGTTTCCGGTCAGTGACATCAATGCTCATGCAGATAAATTCTCTGGGGTGCTGTTCCACCGGGATGGCAAAAATAGCCGCGCAGACAACGCCTGTGTATCCGGAGGGGTGATAAAAATAAAATTCCCGGGGGCCATAGGGCAGACCGGTCCGGTCCACTTCCGCTAATACCGCTTGAAAGCTCTGCTCCCCATCTGGAAGGAAGAGCTGGTTAGCACCAATGTCCCACCCTTCCGAGTTTTCGGGGCGGCCGAGGATGGCTTCCGCGGTCTTGTTCCAGTACAACAACCGCCCTTCTTTATCAAAGCCCTGGATAGCCACGTTGGGCGTATGCTGAAAAATGGCATCCAACCGGGCCACGGTCTGGCGGCGCTCCGCTTCGGTCCGGCTGACCTGCTCCGCCAGATAGATCCCATGTATGGCATACGCAATATCCTCGGCCACCTGCCGGCACAGGGCTTGCTCTTCTTCATCCGCAATCAAAGTCCCGGGCAGCACCACTCCCAGAAGGCCGAAGAACCTCCCCGAGGTCTTCAGGCGGACGAGGAAAGCCCCTTTAGTCTCCTGGAGAGGGTTCACGGGGAAGGCGGGGCAGGCTGCCAGGATATCCGGCAGGCACAGCATATCTTTTTCTTGCAATAAGCCGGCGCATTCCGGGGGCTGGCTTCTCTGAAAAAATGCCAATACATCCTCGGGGCCGCTGCTTAAACCGGCGGAGGCGGCCTTGAACCCCCTGAGCTCCTCGTCCAATAAAACAATCCAGGCCTGGTGATAGCCCCTGGTTTCCACCAACAGATCGCAGGCCTGCTGGATCAGACGATCCAGGTTGCGTTCCCGGACGATGAGCTGATTGACATTCCGAATGGCTCGCAAGACATCATTAAGGTGGGCAATGCGCTTTTCAGCTTCATTTTTATATTGGGCGATTTCTATGGCCGTATGCAGACTCCGGTCCTCGAACGGCTTGAGGATATATCCGAATGGCTCAGTGATCTTGGCCCTCGCCAGGGTGTCCGCATCGGCATAGGCGGTGAGAAAAATCACGGGAATCTGGTGGTCAGCCCTGATGATCTCTGCCGTCCTGATGCCGCTCATCTCGCCCTGCAAGACAATATCCATGAGCACCAAATCCGGCTTGGCCACCGCAATCGCCGCCAAAGCCTCCGGGCCCGAAGCGGCCACGGCGGCGATGCCGTAGCCTAATCTTTCCAGGGTCCGCCGGATATCCTCGGCGACTATGGCCTCATCTTCCACGATGAGAATTGTTTTCTTGTAAGGCATACTTTTCCACCTTGAATCTTAAGTAAGCGTTCAGCGGTCAGCTTACAGCCGTCAGCTAAAGAAACAATTTCAAATAATTATCACAATGTTGCTAACAACTGTTTTACCAAATAGTTGACTTAACCTTTTGTTTTTGCTGAAAGCTGATTGCTGACAGCTGAACGCCTACGTTTACTTTTTATTATCGGCTTTTTTATTGCATTGGAACAAAAAAATAGGGGATGTCAGCTAGCAGCACGCAGTTTTCCGAAAAACAATAAGTTCTGCCAACCAGGCGAGAAAACAGGAGTCAGTGCCATCATAAGACAGTGGAGTTTAATCATTCCGGCCCCAGCATAAGGGAAGGGACCGCCGGGAAAATCCTGGATCCCGAAAAATTTCCGGAATAATCCATGAAAAATGTAGATTTTTATTGTCAAGGCCATTATTTCTGTGCTATGCATAATCATTATTAACTCAGCATCCTGCTTAAATTATTTGTCAAAACCCGTCATACCCCCGATGCCGCGGCTTACTGGCAACCGGGAGGGGGAGAAAATCGCCATTACGAGGAATACAGAATAAATTTTTCGGGACCGGGCAATTAATACTTACTAGGCTTTATTCTTAGGAAAGGGAGAAGAGTTATGACCAAAGGTGAATTGATTTCCCAAATTGCGGCCGCGGGGCAAGTAAAAAAGGCTGATGTGGAGAGGACATTAAATGCCTTTATTGCCACCATGATTGACGTGTTACAAAATCAGGGGCGTATTTCTCTGGCCGGTTTCGGAACTTTTACGGTAACAGAACGGAAAGAGCGGGAGGGCCGCAATCCGCAGACCGGGGAACCCATAAAAATCGAAGCGAGTAAGGTGGTAAAATTCAAACCGGGAAAATCTCTCAAGGATAGTATTAAGTAATCATTCGTCAGTTCCAGCGGAAACAGAATTAAGTAAGGGGGCGATGTTACCGGCGGCCATCCTGGCAGGGCGAGGTAACCCCGCCCCTGTTAGAAATCCCTCCGGCAACAGATAGCGTGGTAATATAATTATTAATATGGATATCTTCGTAACAGGCTTTGCAACCAAGGATGGTGACTCCTAATTTTAGGAGCTAAACAGGAACTGGCGCATGCGGATGTTCAGGAGCAGACCGATGCCGATGAGGTTGACGACGAGGGAGGAGCCGCCGTAACTGAAGAAGGGCAGAGGGATGCCCACCACCGGCATTAGGCCGGTGACCATGGAAATATTGATAAATATCTGCCAGAAGATCATGGCCGCAATGCCCACGGCCAGCAAGTTGCCGAAACGTTCCCGGCAGGAGCTGGCAATGTGCAGGCACCAGAGGATCACCAGGGTATAGAGCAGGATTAACCCCGCCGAGCCCACGAAGCCCCATTCTTCGGCAAAAACCGAAAACACGAAGTCGGTGTGTTGTTCCGGCAGAAAATTGAGCTGGCTCTGGGTCCCTTGCAAAAATCCTTTTCCCCAGAAAAGGCCGGAACCTACGGCTATCTTTGATTGGATGATGTGATAACCGGAGCCCAGTGGGTCCTGTTCCGGGTTAAGAAAGGTGAAGATGCGCTGCTTCTGATAGTCTTTCAGAAAATGCCAGAAGATGGGGGAGGCGGCTAAGAACCCCACCCCCAGGGTTACCAGGATATGCCACCGGACTCCCACAAACAGGATCATGGTGGCGGCCACCGCAGCGATCAATAGGGCGCTGCCCAGGTCCGGTTGTTTGGCCACCAGGGCGAAGGGCAGCAGCATGAGCAGACAGGGGAAGGCCAATTCCCGCCAGGAGACGGGCTCAAACTGCTCCAGGCGGAAAAAGTGGGCCGCCAGGGCCAGAATGATGGCCACCTTGGCCAACTCCGACGGCTGAAAGACCACCGGCCCCAGGGCCAGCCAGCGTTTGGAGCCGGCCACCGTTTTGCCCGCCAGCATGACCGCGATAAGCAGGAGAATGGTGAACCAAAAGAGAGGGTAGGCCAGCTTTTCCAGGTAGCGGAAGTCAAAGGTGGTGACGAAGAACATTAATAAAAGGCCGATGCCCAGCCAATATAGTTGTTTGATGTACAGGTGGGCGCCTCGTAGCTCAACCTGGTTCATCCCGGCGCTGTAGAGATTCATAATACCGATGGACACGATGGCCAGCACCAGGATGATGAGCAGCCAATCGATATTTTTCAGTAAACGGCGGTCGATGATCATATCAGGATTTCAGGGATTTTTCCCTAACAGGTCTCAATTCGGTTATCTTAGGGAAGAATCGTAAACTGAACTATTGTCCAATTCTTTTGAATATATATCGACCGCTTTTCTATGATTGTTATCAGGCTTACTGATAAGTGCTATCCACGCCGAAGCATCTACAAAAATATATTTTCTTTTATACATTATTTACTATATAAATAATCCCTGAAATTAGTTGAAAGATCGTTCTCCAACCCTTCTTTGACAATTCCTATTATACTCATTGCTTTTTTAATATCTTTTGAAGTAAGTTTTCTTTTTTTAATATGTTTAAATGTTTCTTCTGGACTGTAAAACATTATGTCATTTTTTCCTGCACGGCTCTTGCTCTTTGAATGTTTGGCCGTCCTACCGGGAAATTCAAATCTCTTGTAAATAGTACTATATCACGTATTAACCCGGTGCCGCAAGGCTTCCTTGATGGTCTGCTGGTCGGCGTATTTCAGGTCTCCGCCCATGGGGAGGCCGTAGGCGATGCGGGTCACCTTTACCTGGCGGTCCTTGAATTCCTGGGTGAGGTAGGCGGTGGTGGCTTCGCCCTCCAGGCTGGGGTTGAGGGCCAGGATGACCTCCTGAATATCCTCCGGCTCCAGGCGGGCCAGGAGGCTGACAATATGCAGGTCGGCGGGACCGATATTATCCAGGGGCGAGATAAGGCCCCCCAGGACGTGATAGGCGCCTTGAAAGAACCCTACCCGCTCCAGGGCGATGAGGTCGCCGGGGTCGGCTACCACGCAGAGCTGCTGGTTCTGGCGCTGGGGATCGGCGCACAGAGGGCAGAGTTCCTGGTCCGCAAAGGCGAAACACCGGGAACAGAGCCGGATCTTCTCCTTCAGGGCGGTGAAGGCCTGGGCCAGCTCGGCCACCTCGGCGTGGGGGGCCCGCAACAGGTAAAGGGCCAGCCTGGTGGCGGTTTTTTCACCGATTCCGGGCCACTTGCTCAGACCCCGGATAACGTCCCGGAGCGGCCCGGGATAGAAATTCCTGGCCATGAAGGCGCTCGTTAGAATAATCCGGGGATTTTCATGCCGCCGGTGAGTTTGGCCATCTCTTCGGAAACCATTTCCCGGGAGCGGTTCAGGGCATCATTAATCGCGGCCATGATCAGGTCCTGGAGCATCTCGGTGTCATCGGGGTTCACCACTTCCGGGTCAATGCGCAGGGACGTAATTTCCTGGCGACCATTGGCTTTGACTTCCACCATGCCGCCGCCCACCTGCACGGTGACAACCCGATTTCCTAATTCTTCCTGCATTTCAAGCATCTTAGACTGCAATTTCTGGGCCTGCTTCATCATGTTGCCCAAATTTTTCATTACTTATCCTCCTTTGCCGGCTCTGTCTGCCAGATGCCGCCGAAGATATCTTCTGCCAGGTTCATGATTTCTTCCAGAGATAATTGCTGCGCAGCCGGTTTGGACGGCTCGCTGGCGTTGGGGAGAGCGTTTGCCGCAAACTCTAATTGAATATGGTCGCCGAAAAACTCCCGGGCCAGGGTCTGAAGCTGCTCCAGGTGGCCCTCACGCGCCAGGCGCCAGGACGCCCCGGGGGCAATATGCAGGCGGCTGTTATCCTGTTTCAGGAAACTGCTGCCGTTTAATTTTTCCCGCAGGGGGAAGCCGCCTTTTTTTTCCACATAATTGCCGAAGGCCAGCCAACGCGCCGCATCGACGGGCTGCGGCTCGGATGGCGCGGCCTCGGTAACCGGGGTTGGGGGTAATATCGCCAGAGCAGGCGGGGGAGAAACCGGCGGGCGGGCTTCCCCGGCTGTCGGCGCTTGGCTCGGGGTCTGGCCCAGGCGGTTCTCCAGGTCGGTGAGGCGGTCCAGCCAGGCCGGCAGGTCCAGCAGGGGCTCCAGGCTCACCAGCTTGAGCAGTAAAATTTCCAAAGACAGGCGGGGCAGGGGGGAACGGCGCAGCTCTTCCTCCCCCTTTAACAGGACAGTGAGCAGGTTAAACAGATGCTCCAGACTCACGGGGCGGGCCATTTCCTGCAGACGCTCCCACTCCTGGTCGGCGATGTCCGCCAGGCGGCGGGCCTCCGGGCCCAGGCGGGCGATGACCGAATGGCGGCAGAAAAAGAGTAAATCCTGGTAAAACCGCCGCAGGTCATGGCCATGATCATGACACTGGGCGATAAGCTCCAGGATCTGGGCGCCCCGGCGCTGCAGCAGGGCCTCCAGGGTCTGGAGCAGCAGACTTCTATCGGTCACCCCCAGAATGCGGGCGATCTCCGGGGGAGAAACCTCGGGACCGCCGAAGGTGATCACCTGGTCCAACAGGCCCTGGGCATCCCGCATCCCCCCTTCGGCCTCCTGGGCAATGAGCTGCAAGCCCTCCGGGGCCAACCGCCACCCCTCCCGGTCCGCCAGGCGGGTTAAATGCTCCTGTATCTGGGCGGTGGAAAGTCTTTTGAAATCGTAGCGCTGGCAACGGGAAAGGATGGTGACGGGCACCTTGTGCGACTCGGTGGTGGCCATGACAAAAACTGCGTGAGAGGGAGGCTCCTCCAGGGTTTTCAGGAGGGCGTTAAAGGCCGGGGTGGTGAGCATGTGAACTTCGTCAATAATAAAGACCTTATACCCCCCCTGGGCTGGCAGATATTTGATATTCTCCCGCAGCTCCCGCACCTCGTCGATGCCCCGGTTGCTGGCGCCGTCGATTTCCAGAACGTCCAGGCTGTGACCCTCGGTAACCTCCTGGCAGGCCGGGCAGGTGTTGCAGGGCGTCGGGGTGGGACCGTTGGCGCAATTCAGGGCCTTGGCCAGGATGCGGGCCACAGAGGTTTTGCCCACCCCCCGGGGGCCGCTGAAGAGAAAGGCGTGGGCCACCCGCCCCAGCTCCAGGGCATTTTTCAAGGTCCGGGTAATGTGTTCCTGACCCACCACTTCATCGAAGTTCTGGGGCCGCCATTTTCGGGCTAGTACCTGATATGACATGAGACGTGCTGACTGGGGTTGAGATGTATGGCAGTCTGGTCTGAGAAGCTCTTCGTAAGCGTTCAGCGGTCAGCTAATGCTTTAAATTCAAATAGTTATTCTAAAATGGCGGGTCACTGGTTTTTCGCTTAGTTTCCCTAACCCATTGTTTTTACTGAAAGCTGATTGCTGACAGCTGAACGCCTACATATTTTATTCTATGACGGAAATAATAATAGATTTTTCACGAAAACATATGGTATTTTATAATCCCTTTCATTAATTATGGCAAAGCTTTTCCCTTAAGTCAACGGCATTGAGGATAGACGGATTCATGAAGACGAGAAAAATATTTCTGCGGGTATTGTTATGCCTCGGGTTTATGGCTTTCCAGACGCCGCTGCCTGCCCTGCCAGCCCAGGAATACCGTTCTCCTGCCACGGCGACGGCCTCCCCCCAGGAAAAGTATGAACAAGGTTTGAGTCTGCTGCGGGCCGGCCAGGCTCGAGAAGCCATACCGCTGCTGGAGGAGGCTCTTAAGTTTATCCAGGACAACCCTTATCTCAAAGCCGATTATCTGTTGGCCCTGGTCTTTGCAGGAGATTATGACCGGGCCATCCGTTATTACCGCCAGCATGCCACTGAGCTGGCCGCGGTCAGGTATGTCCCCCGCAATATTGCCAAGGCCTTTTACGAAACCAGAGATTTTGCCCAAGCCCGGATTTTTTACGAAAAGGCTTTTGCTCTGGATCCCGCCGACGGTGAAGCCTATAAGGGTTTGGTCTTCTCCTGTTGCCGTCTGCGGGATTTTTACGGGGCTTATCAGGTGTGGGCCCAGGCCCGCCGGCAAGGGCTTATTCCCGCCAAAGCTCTGGCAGAGGGTGAGCTCTATATTTTACACTCCCTGGGGGCCAGCAGCCGGGCCTATAGGGTGGCTGTCTCCCACGAGCTGTCTGATCCGGTGCCCCGAACAGTCCTGCAGAACGATATGGCCGTGGATCGGCTGAAATGGGATGAGTTCTCCCTGGCCGCAGCCATGCTGGAGCGCATCCTGGACCTGGAGCCCGACAACTGGCGGGCTAGGGGTGACTATATTGTCGCCCTGCGCTCCTTGAATGAGATGAATCAGGTCGTTTTTCAATACGAGATCATGGCCCAGACGGGCCGGCCCCTGCCTTACTGGGTCACCGAAGCCGTCGCCGACGCCTATCTGTATCTGAAAAAACCCGAGCTGGCCGTCAAATTTTATAACCGCACCCTGGAAAAACCCCCGGATGATCCCTTCAACACGTATATGGGCCTTTATTATTCTTATGTGGAGCTGCGCCAGTGGGACCAGGCCCGGCAGATGCTGGAGCGGATTGACGAACTACTGGATCACAAGAAAAAAATTGCCTCCGAAGCCAAGACCCCCGTTCTGGAGAGAAAAAGATATGCCTCCCAGTTCAATGCCGCTATTACCACCAGGGGCTGGTTTCTGCTCTATCAGGACCGTCTGCGGGAAGGACAGGATTATTTCAAGGAGCACCTGAGACAGGCAGGACTGAACTCTTCCTTAAGGACCGGCCTGGCCCAC
>VGSX01000095.1 GCA_016874895.1 Deltaproteobacteria bacterium | reverse complement strand
CACCCGCCGCTGCAACCTCAAGTGTGTCCACTGCTACGCCCATGCCACTGCCATTGCGCCGGAAGGTGAACTCTCCCTGGACCAGGGCCTGGCCCTGTTGGACGACCTGAAGGCCTTCGGGGTGCCGGTGGTATTATTCTCCGGCGGCGAACCTTTGATGCACCCGGATCTATTGACCCTGGTGGAACACGCCGTGACCCTGGGCCTGCGGGCCGTCATTTCCACCAACGGCACCCTCATTGACCGGGAGATGGCCGGTCAGCTCAAGGGTTTCGGCCTCTCCTACGTGGGCATCAGCCTGGACGGCGTGGAGGCTACCCACGACCGTTTCCGGGGCCAGGTCGGGGCTTTTGCTGCGGCCATGGAGGGCGTCCGCCAGTGCCAGGAGGCCGGGATCAAGGTGGGCCTGCGCTTTACCATCAACCGTCATAATTACCAGGAAATCCCTGCCATTTTCGACCTCATCGAGACGAGGGACATTCCCCGGGTCTGCTTCTACCACCTGGTGTATTCCGGCCGGGGCAGCCGCCTGCGGGAGGCCGCCCTCAGCCACGAGGAGACCCGGGCCGTGGTGGACCTCATCATCGACCGCACCGCAGACCTCTTTGCCCGGGGCAGACCCAAGGAAGTCCTCACCGTGGACAACCACGCCGACGGGCCCTATATCTATCTGCGCCTGCAGCGGGAAGGGAATCCCCGGGCCGAGGAAGTCCTGCAACTCCTGCGCATGAACGAGGGCAACAACTCCGGCCGGGGCATCGGCTGCGTCAGCTGGGACGGCCAGGTCCATGCCGACCAGTTCTGGCGGCACTATTCCTTCGGCAATGTCCAGGACCGGCCCTTCAGCCAGATCTGGACCGACCTGAGCAACCCCCTCATGGCGAAATTAAAGGAGAAAAAACGCCACGTCACCGGCCGCTGCGCCGCCTGCCGCTGGCTGGACACCTGCGCCGGCAACTTCCGGGTCCGGGCCGAAGCCCTCACCGGCGACCTCTGGGCCCCGGATCCGGATTGTTACCTCACCGACGCTGAAATCGCCTGAATCTGACCCGATCTGAGCTGTGCTGCTAGCCTCGCCGGAGCCCACCTCGTCTGGAGGGATTTTCCCCCAGGTAATGCGGCCCCAGAGGCTCTCGGGCTTACTCACCTCTTAATCCGGCGGCGGGCCGCCAGTTCCGAGACCCGTAAACCCACCAGCATGGAAACCTGCATGATCAGGTAGATCTGGCCGATGACCGCCTCGATCATGGCCAGCGACCTGGCCATCTCACTGGCCGGGGCAATATCGGTATAGCTTAGGGTGGTGATGGTTTGAAAGCTCAGATAATTGTTTTTGCTGAAAGCTGATTGCTGATAGCTGAACGCCTACTCTTTGGTCATGCAAGACCGAAGTTTTTCAGCCAGGCGCCGAAATACGCCATGACCTCGGAACCATCCTCCTGTATTATCTGAACTTTCGAGACTCGAGATAATTATCCGGAGAGGCTATCTGGCCAAGAGCGGACTTTCATATTATAGTATTAATTCAACTCCGACAGATTATTTTGTATTTTTCGGAGTAGCATAAGATTTGGTTGGATTTTTCATGACGCCCAGACATGTCCTCTCACCCGCCCTGGCCCAGGCCCTGCCGCACATTCCCGGCAGCACCGGGGTCTATCTTTTCAAAGATGCCCGGGGGGCGGTGCTCTATGTGGGAAAGGCCGTCAACCTGAAGAACCGTCTGGGCTCCTATCTCCGGGACCAGGTGGGTACCCGCACGGCCGTTTTATTGGAACGGCTAACCCAGGTTGACTTTTTGGTCACGGCCACGGAACGGGAAGCCCTCATCCTGGAACGCAATTTAATCAAAGAACATCGCCCCCGCTATAATATCAACCTGCGGGATGATAAAAACTTCCTCTGCCTGCGGCTGGACGTCCGGGACCCGGCCCCCCGGCTGGCCCTGGTGCGGCGTTTTGCCCCGGATGGAGCCCGCTATTTCGGCCCCTATACCTCAGGAACGGCAGTCCGGGAACTTCTTAAGTTCATGAAGCGGGTTTTTCGCCTGCGCAGTTGTCGGGACCGGGGAATCCCGAAGCGGACCCGCCCGTGCCTGAACTACCAGTTGGGGCAGTGCCTGGGGCCCTGCTGCGGTCTGGTGTCCCTGGAGGACTATCGCCAGGCCGCCCGGGAAGCCTTGTTGTTCCTGCAAGGCCAGGGAAAGAAACTCAGGGATGAACTGGCGGCGAAAATGCATCAAGCTGCCGCGGCCTGGCGGTTTGAAGAAGCAGCCGGGCTCCGGGACCGACTAGCCCTGCTGGATCGCACCCTGGCCCAACAGGTAACCCACACCCCGAACTTCCGGGATCAAGACGCCCTGGGTCTGGCCCGGGAGGGGGACGCGGCTATGATCGTCGTCCTCTTGGTGCGGGGCGGCAGGGTCACCGGCAGCCTGCCGTATTTTTTTTCCCAGGCCGGAGATCTCGACCCTGACCTGCTGGAGGCCTTCTTAAAGCAATATTACTGCCCTGACCGGTTTGTCCCGGATAAGATCCTCTCCCCCCAGCAGCTTCCCGACCAGAAGGCCTTTCTGGAGCTGCTGGCCGAACAGAAGGGGGCCCCGGTGCAATTGCTGTTCCCCCGGCAGGGCCCCCGCCGTCAGTTACTTTCCCTGGCCGCAGAAAATGCCTCGGCTGCCCTGAAGCGGCAGCTCAGCCTGGGACCGCAGACCGATCCCGCGGAAGAACTCCTGGAACGCCTGAATCTGCCAACTCCACCCAGACGGCTGGCCTGCCTGGATATCTCTACCCTCCAGGGCGACCACGCCGTGGGGGCCATGGCGGTTTTTTGGGACGGCCAGCCCGATAAATCAGCCTATCGGCGCTTTCAGATCAAAGAAGTGGAGGGCCAGAACGATCCGGCCATGCTGGCGGAGATCATCCGACGCCAATTCGGCGCCCCGGAAGCCTCCCTGCCGGACCTGCTGGTAATTGACGGAGGAATGGGACAAGTCATGGTGGCCCAAAAAACTGTGGAAGAACTGGGACTGGCGGGAAAACTGCCGATAATCGGACTGGCCAAGGCCGGGACCCTGGCCAGCGGCCAACAGGTCCGGGATCGCCTCTACCTGCCGGGCCGGAAAAACCCGCTTTTCCTCCCGGCCAATTCTCCCGGACTCCTCCTGCTCATGCGCCTGCGGGACGAAGCCCACCGGTTTGCCATCAGCTATCACCGGAAAAAATCCCGAAAGTTGGCCCTGCAATCAATCCTGCAGCAGGTGCCGGGGTTGGGCCCCAAAAGGCGGCGGCTGCTCCTAACCCATTTCGGCGATCTGGACGCCCTGCGCCGGTCCACCCTAAAGGAACTGCTCACCGTGCCGGGGCTCCCCCGGTCGGTGGCCGAAAAGCTGTTGTCCGTTCTGCACGAGACGCAGCCTATGCCTTTATCTCAATCTGCTCCTGAGTCAGACCGAAACGCCGGTCCCGGCGTTGATAATCCATCAGGGCCGTCAGAAACTCCTCTTCCCGGAAATCCGGCCACAACGTCTCGGTGAAATAGAGTTCGGTATACGCCAACTGCCAGAGGAGAAAATTACTGATGCGGTATTCGCCGCTCGTCCGGATCAGCAGATCCGGATCGGGCATGTCTTTGGTGTAAAGCTGTTGCGCAAAAAGTTCGTGGGTGATCTCCTGCGCCGCTAGAACGCCCTGGCGCACCTGTTCCGCTAACTCTTGGGCCGCCCGGACAATTTCACTGCGAGACCCGTAACTCAAGGCCACGGTCAGGGTCATGACCGCACCCTCAGCGGTAGCCGCACTCGCGGCGTTTATCTCCCGTTGCACTTTCTGGGGCAGGAGAGAGAGAGCACCGATGGCCCGGAAGGCAATGTTTTGAGCCCGCAGTTCGGCCAACTCCTTCTTTAAATAGCGGCTGAGCAGGTGCATCAGAGACTGGACCTCGATCTGCGGTCGTTGCCAGTTTTCCTCCGAAAAGGCATACAGGGTCAAGTAAGACAGACCTAAATCCCTGGCAACCCGGACTACTGCCCGGACGGACTCAGCCCCTTCCTGATGGCCCCGGATGCGATTATAGCCCCGGCGTTGGGCCCAACGGCCGTTGCCATCCATTATAATGGCTACATGCCTGGGCAACCTGGTCAGATCTAACTGCGGCCGAAGGGGTGAAGTCATGAATGAGTATCGGGTTACGAGATGTTACAACGATTAATAATCAAACCGGAAAAAATGAGTGCTCGCAAGGTTGAAGGGGGCCTCCATGCCAGCCCCCATCAGAATGACATGATCTCTTTTTCTTTTTCGGCGCCCAGGGCATCGACTTTCTTAATGTAGTCGTCCGTGGCTTTTTGCACTTCGTCCTGGGCCTTGAAGATTTCGTCCTCGGAAAGCTGTTTCTCCTTCTTGAGTTCTTTGAGCTGTTCGTTGGCTTCCCGGCGCAGGTTTCGCAGGGCCACCTTGCTTTCTTCGGTCATTTTCTTGGTGGCTTTGACCAATTCTTTCCGTCGCTCGGTGGTCAAAGGCGGAATGGGGATGCGAATAATCTTGCCGTCATTACTCGGGGTCAATCCCAGATCCGATCTCAGGATGGCCTTTTCCAGATCGCTCATCAAGGCCGTGTCCCAGGGCTGCACCGTCAGGAGACGGGGCTCCGGCGCGGCCAGGGAAGCCACCTGACTGATGGGCATGGCAGTGCCATAAGCATCGACTTTGATGCCTTCCAGGAGGGCCACCGAAGCCCTGCCGGTGCGGATGCGGGAAAAGTCCTGGCGCAGCACTTCCAGGGCGCGGTCCATCTTTCTCTGCATTTCCTTGATGATTTCAGCTTTCATAACTTTCTCCCTCCACCACAGTGCCGATTTTTTGACCCTGGACCACTCGTTTCATATTGCCGGGTTCCATGAGCTTGAAGACAATGATGGGCAGATGCTGCTCCAGAGCCATGGTTATGGCCGTGGTATCCATCACCCTGAGGCCTCGGCGCACCACGTCCATATAACCCAAACGATCGAATTTTTCGGCCAGGGGGTCAAGCATGGGATCACGGTCGTAAATTCCTTCCACCTTGGTTCCCTTTATCAAGGCCTGGGCCCCGATTTCAGTGGCCCGCAAGGTCGCCGCAGTGTCGGTGGTGAAAAAAGGATTGCCGGTGCCGGCCGCAAAAATAACTACCCGCCCCTTCTCCATGTGCCGGATGGCCCGACGGCGGATATAGGGTTCGGCGACCTGGCGCATGGAAATGGCGGACATGACCCGGGCCGGGACCCCTTCTTTTTCCAAGGCGTCCTGGAGGGCCAAGGAGTTGATGACAGTGGCCAACATGCCCATATAATCGGCTTGGGCCCGGTCCATGGCCTGGGCGCTGGCCGCCACCCCCCGGAAGATATTCCCCCCGCCGATGACCACCCCGATTTCCACCCCCAGTTCCCAAACCTCCCTGATTTCTTGGGCTATGGCCCGGACAGTCTGAGGGCACAGTCCGAACTTCTGCTGGCCGGCCATGGCCTCGCCACTGAGCTTTAAGAGGATGCGTTGATAAGGCAATATTTCTGATTCCGCCATGGGTTTACTCTTTCCACCACATCGCCTGCCACGTCCCACAGGGTAAGGTATATCCGGTTCCTAAAGGGGGGGAGGGAATGGACTGTTTAGGGGAAACTAACTCCTGCGACACGGGGCGACAGTCCTGAAACGCCCCTCTATGAGGTTCCCAACTGAAAACGGACAAAACGGCGGATGATAACATTTTCCCCGGTTTTGGCCCGCATCTCATTGAGATAATCCTGGATCAGCATATCCGGGTTCTTGACATAGGGTTGCTCCAGCAGACACACCTCGCTGAAAAATTTCTTGAGACGGCCTTCCACCATTTTTTCCAGGACGTTCTCCGGCTTGCCGGTCTCCCGGGCCTGGGACAGCAGAATTGCCTTTTCTTTTTCCACCACTTCGGCATCCAGTTCTTCCCGGGCCACGGCCATGGGGTTGGCCGCGGCGATCTGCATGGCCAGATTTTTGGCGAACTCATGGAATTCCGGGGTCTTGGCCACAAAATCGGTCTCGCAGTTCACTTCCACCATCACCCCGAGCTTGCCCCCGGTGTGAATGTAGGACTGGATGACGCCCTCACTGGCCACCCGGTCCGCCCGTTTCCGGGCCACCGCCAGACCTTTTTCCCGTAAATAGACCGCGGCCTTCTCCAAATCGCCGTTGGTCTCCTTCAAAGCCTTCTTGCAATCCATCATGCCGGCGTTGGTTTTATCGCGCAGCTCTTTTACTTTTTCAGCAGTTATTTCCAAAAGCTAATCCTCCTTAGATAACTTCCCGGCCAAGGGGCGGTCTCACTCCCGCCGGTGCACCTTTATAACCTTACGGCTTTCATATCCTCTGGACGGGATGAAGCAGCTCCGCCCAGAACCGGCCGGGTTCCGGCTCGCATTTATTCGGGGTATTCTGCTTCGGCGGCCGCTGGCGCCAGTTCCCCCGGAAGCTCCAGTTCTTCTGCCGTAACGGCGGCATAGCGATGTTCCTGCTCTTCCTCCGCCGCCAAGGCCTCCTGCTCTTTGTCGCTCATAGCCTGGAGACGCTCTTCCCGTAACTTCAGGCCCTGGGAGCAGGCCTGGGCAATCCGGGAAGTAATCAGGCGAATGGCCCGGATGGCGTCGTCATTGCCGGGAATCACATAATCAATCTCCGTGGGGTCGCAGTTGCTGTCCACAATGGCCACCACCGGAATCCGCATCTTCCTGGCTTCCTGCACCGCAATATTTTCTTTATGGGGATCAACCACGAATACCGCATCCGGCAGGCCGTTCATATTTTTGATGCCGCCCAGGGACTTCTCCAGTTTGGCGGCCTTTTTTTCCATGGTGAGAATCTCTTTTTTGGGAAACCGCTTCAGACTGCCGTCTTCTTTCATTCTCTCAAAGTTTTTCAGGCGGTCGATGGACTTCTTGATGGTCTGGAAATTGGTAAGCATGCCCCCCAGCCAGCGATGATTGACGAAAAACATGTTGCACCGGTTGGCTTCCTCAAAAATGGCATCCTGGGCCTGTTTCTTGGTCCCGACAAACAGCACTTTGCCCCCGTCCGCCACCCGGTTGATCACGAACTCATGCGCCACTTTAAAAAGTTGGACGGTTTTCTGCAGATCAATAATGTAAATGCCGTTGCGAGCCCCAAAAATAAAGGGCTTCATTTTGGGATTCCAACGCCGGGTCTGGTGCCCGAAATGGACCCCTGCTTCCAAAAGTTCCTTCATGGTGACCGTAGACATACTTACTTAACTCCTTCAGCTAGTTTTTTCCGCCGCGCCGGCTGCCACCGGATTAACTTGCCTGGCAAGCACTAGCCCGGCCCACCGGCGCGTGAGATTTTAAACAAATATTTTTATCATAATAAAAGCCAAGATGGCAATAAATTTTATGCTTAGGGTTATTTCTCGTCTGCCCTGCGAATAGAGTTGACAATTATGCCTTCACTGGCATAAATATATCGCATTCTTCATCCGCTGTTCAGGTCTGAGGAAAATAAGAGAGGTTTTATGCAACCAGCTTATTTCTTAAAATTAAAGACAGAAACGGGAACCAGCTTTTTATACCCAACGCCGCTGCCGGTAAGTAAGCTCCAGACGCGGTTTGCCCGATTAAACTATGGAAACCATCTATCTCGGCCTGATCCAAAGCGTGCATCTCCTCCTCAGCGGTGACCCGGAGCTCTACGGCATCATTGTCCGGTCCCTCCTGGTATCGGGCACCGCCGTGCTGCTGGCCGCCCTTTGCGGTATTTCCGGGGGCATTGGGGTGGCCCTGCATGCTTTTCCGGGCCGTCGTCTGCTCATCAACATCTTAAACACCCTCATGGGCCTGCCACCGGTGGTGGTGGGTCTGGTGGTTTACGTGATACTCTCCCGCAGCGGCCCCCTGGGCGCCCTGGGGTTGCTGTTCACCCCCACGGCCATGGTCATCGCTCAGACCATCCTGGCCACCCCCATCCTGGCGGCCCTGACGGTGAGCGCTCTGCTGGCGGTAAAACCTCAGGTGCGGGACACGGCCATGTCTCTGGGTGCAACTCCCCGGCAGGCGGCCTGGACAGTGGTGCGGGAAGCCCGCTTCGGGCTCATGGCCGCAGTTATTGCCGGGTTTGGGCGGGTGAGCGCCGAAGTGGGGGCGGTGATGATGGTGGGTGGCAACATTGCCGGCTACACCCGGGTCATGACCACCGCCATTGTCCTGGACACCGCCAAGGGGGAATTCGCCCAGGCCATTGCGCTGGGTATTGTGCTTATTATGGTAGCTTTCCTGGTCAATCTGGGGCTCAATCTTTTTCAGGGCCGGGGTGCGGTCTAAAATAGCCATGGCGGCGATTTTTACCCTCAAGCAGGTCAGTCACCAGCGCCAGGGCCAGCAGGTGGTGGAGCAGTTCAGCCATACCTTCGAGGCGGGTTGCAGCCACGCCATTATCGGTCCCAACGGTGCCGGCAAGACCAGCCTGCTGCGGCTCCTGGCTCTCCTGGAAAAACCCGGCCAGGGTCAGCTCTTCTTCCGGGACTTGGACATTACCTCCCTGTGGCCCCAGTGCCTGGCCCTGCGCCGCCGCTTGGGGTTCCTGCAGCAGAACCCCCTGCTTTTTCAGGGCACTGTCTGGGATAATCTGGCCATGGGTCTAAAATATCGCGGCTTCCCCAGACGGCAGCGCCGTCAGCGGCAGGAAGAGGTCTTGGCAGCCTTCGGCCTGACGCCCCTGGCCCGGCGTCAGGCCGCATCGCTCTCCGGCGGCGAAACACAAAAAGTTGCCCTGGCCCGCATCATGGCCTTTAACCCGGAGGTCCTGCTCCTGGATGAACCCACCGCCAACCTGGACCCTTATGCTACATTTGAGTTCGAAAGGCTTATTGCCGATATACCTCAGCAACAGGGAAAAACCATAATCCTGGTAACCCACGACCTGGGCCAGGCCCAGCGTCTGTCCCAGAGGCTGCTCTTCCTGCACCGGGGTCGCCTGGTGGAATCCGGTCCCACGGGACTGCTGCTGCGCCAGCCCGAAGATAACCTGACCCGGCAGTTCCTCAACCGGGGACTCATGGTGTAATGGTGATTCCGGTTCTCGGTTTTTGGATGACATAGTAATAACCCTCAGGCTAACTTATTTCTTTTCACCGCCGAGACGCAGAGGGCGCGGAGTTTTCCCTCGGCCTACTCCGCGCCTCTGCGTTGAATAATTAGGTTATGCTCTGCATTAGATGGCAGCGTCACGAAAATACCTCGAGGTCAACCCCATGGCTTGTCGTTGTGCCCTTATGGTCCTGATGGTCATCCTGGTCTGTCTCACGTCTTCGGCCGAGGCTGACAGACCCAAACCCAAGCTCCTGGACGGTGAACTCATCGAAGAAGGAGAAACCTCCCCGGAACCTCCCCCGGCTTTCCCACCCGAAACCAGGCCTGAAACCCAGACCTCCCAGACCGTCACCCTGCTCAAGGAATTCAGCGTCTCCCTGCCTGCCAATCCCTCCACCGGGTTCGGCTGGAAAGTAATCTCCTACGACCGGGAGTTCCTGCAACTGCTCCGGACCCGTTACCAGAAACCCGCCCAGCCCCTGCCCGGGGCCCCCGGCCAGGAGTTTTTTGATTTTCTGCCCCGCCAGACCGGCACTACCACCATCATCCTACATTATCAGAGACCCTTTGATAAGCAGTACACCCGGGAACTCCGGCACACGGTGATTATTAAATAGGACAGGCGCGTTTGAGCGTCTCGGCGCCCTCCGCGCCTCCGCGGTAAAAATTAAAAATAAGGAGGTCTGTTAAGAGGAAATGGTGTGAAGGCGGCAATCTAAAAAATCTCAGGACTTAGGGAAAAAAGTTGTCCCGAGAACTTTTCAGATTGCCCCGTTGGAGCTCAAAAGGGGTGATTTAAGGTAGGCGTTCAGCTTTCAGCAGAAACAATGGGTTAGGGAAACTAAGCGAAAAACCAGTGATCCGCCACCTTAGAATAACTATTTGAATTTAATACATTAGCTGACGGCTGTAAGCTGACCGCTGAACGCTTACCTTAAATATTTCCGAGATTCGTAATACTGAGCTATAGCATTATAGAGGACTGTTACTAACCGCTGTTGATACTTGGGGTCACTCAACAAAAGTTCATCGTTACGGTTCTTGATGATGCCGCATTCGAATAATACAGCCGGGATATCCGCTGATTTGAGGACGACGAGGTTATCGAATCGATAAATACCCCTGGTCTTATCCACCAGTACTTTGTTGCCTCTGTTGGCATGGTGTAAGGTAGGGGTAAAGCCGCGGCGCCGCATTTCCGAGCCCAGGATGACGGCGAAGCGGAAGCTCTCGGCCGTATCGCCGTTTTTTTCCGAATAAAAAATGGAGTGTCCCGAGAACAGATCACAGTAATCCATGATCTTGCCCTGATAGAACCATTGCGACAGGTCCTCGGGGTACACCGAATCATGGTGGATGGAGAGCAGCACATCCCCGCCTTGACGTTCCGCCCAGGCTGACCGGCCTGACAGCGAAATGGCCTCCCCTGTTTCATTGATTATGAACGAATCCTTAAAGCGCGGATCCTGTCTGAGTTCGGCCAGCAGAAGGGTGGCGATGTTTCTGTTGAAGCGATATTCCGGCACGCCCCGGGCGCTGATGGCCCCCGGGTCCTTGGGGCTGTGGCCGATATCGATGGCCACCCGAAAAGCAGAGGCCCAGCAGGCCGTGGCTGAAAGCAGCCCCAGAAGAAACCAGACAAGGCAAGAGTGCAGCAGACGTAAAGCGGTAACGGTCATTTTTCCCCTCAGGAATGGTAAGCGTTCAGCTATCAGCAATCAGCTTTCAGCAAAAACAATGGTTTAATCAAACCAATCAAGAAACCAGAGATCTGCCATCTTGGAATAACTATTTGAATTCAAAGTATTAGCTGACCGCTGAACGCTTACGCCGCCCTTGTGGAGCATGCCCTTGACCCGGATTTTTAATAGGGAGGCTTCATTGCCCATGAGTTGTTTCCTCGAGGCGTTGACAGATTTTCTGGTAATCTGCCGGTGTGTCCATTTCCAGGACAACACCCTCGTCGTCCACGGGTAAGAGGGTCACGGTGTCGGGATGCCTTTGGATGATCTCCCGAAGATTGAACCCCTGATAAATTTCCGTGAGCAGGGTCCGGGGAAAGAGGCTGGGGTGCCCGCGGCGTCCCTGCCAGGTGGGGATGATGATCCGTTCGGGGGTGGTCAGGGCCGCGGCTACCATCTGTTTCAGGGTGCTGGATTGCACCAGGGGATAATCCACCAGACAGACCATAGCCCCGGTGGCCCGGGGCAGCATGGCCTGCATCCCCAGGCGGATGGAGGTGGTCATATCGCTCTCGGGGAGAGGATTGACAATTTTCTTCACTGGCATTTCTTCAAAGTGCTGGGCTGCGGCCA
>VGSX01000094.1 GCA_016874895.1 Deltaproteobacteria bacterium | reverse complement strand
GAGTAGTCAGGGGTCAGGGCGTTTTCCCGGCCCCTGACCACCTTATTCTTTTCACTGACCCCTGACCACTTAACTGACCCCTGACCCCTGACCCCTGACCACTTAACTGACCCCTGACCCCTGACCGCTGCTCCGCCGGCTGCAGGCAAAACAGAGAAGCTGGATTCTGCCGTGCAGGGGAGTGGGATAGACCTTTTCCATGGCCTGGCGGCAGGATTCGCAGACCAGGGGGTCCAGACGGCGGGTCAGGGGATTCCAGATCACCGTAACGGAGCGCAGCACCCGGTGCACCTCCAGTTCCAGGAGCAGTTGCACCACGTCCACCAGCAGGCGCACGGCAGCGCCGGCCGAGATGGTCACCCGCACCCGGTATTTCTGCTCCAGGTCAGTGATCTTGCGGGCCATTTCCTGGGGCAGGGCGGCAATCTTGGCGGCCCTTTCCTGGCGCTGGGAGTCGGTCAGCTGGGGATGGCCCAGGCCGGCCTCCATTTCCAGGCGCAGGGCTTCGTAATATTCCCGGGTGTTTTTCACGTCCCGGTGCAGACGGCGGCGCATGCTGGCCAGGAAGTCCTGCAACTCCCGCTCCACCGCCCCGGGAGCATGCTGCAGCCCGTATTTAAGGACCGCTGCCAGCCGGACCGGAAAATGCGGCGGCGCCTTGGCCACCGGAAAAAACTGTGGGTTGGCGGCTTCCCAGAGGTCCGGCAGCTCCGGGATCAGGGCCCCACTGCCTTCGTGGAGACCCAGCCGGATGAGCCCCTCCTTGCGCTCGTCACTCAGGGCCACATAGTGACAGATGAGAACCAGGTAGGTGGAGCGCGCCTCGGCCCGGCTGGCCAGGCGCACGTTGGCCCCTGAAAAAATGAGTTCCTGTCCCAGAAGCTGCTCGAATCCGGCTTTTTTCAGATACGAGAAGTTTATCTGACCATAGGCCACCGGGGCGTCCCGGGTGGCCAGGTGGACCAGCCGGTCCAGGAGGGGACTGCCATAAAGCAAGGGAAACTCCTCGCCACCTATCTCGCTTTCTTCCGGGGCCTCCAAAACCTGGGCCAATTCCGGGGGCAGCAATGTTAAGAGGCGGTCCTCGCCAGGCTCGATGAGGCCGCCATGCCGTTCCAGCAGGCGGCCGGCAAAGGCCAGCAACTCGGGGTCCGAACCCACGGTCATACGCCAAAGTCCTCCTGGAAGAGTTTGTCATCAAATTCCTTGCTTTTTTCATAGTCCCGGCGGGCCCGCTGCAGCTGCGCCGCCAGGGCCTCGAAGGCCTCCTGCCGCGCGGACTCGTCCGGATGCCTAACCCACAGGTCATACACCAGGTCGCTGAACTCCTCTTCGCCCTGGAGCCGTCCCAGGATCATGTCGATCTCCCCCACCACCAGTTCGAACATATTGATCTTACGGTCCAGGACGTGGAGGATGTGGTCCTCTATGCTGCCGGCCGCGCAGAAATTATACACCTGCACCTCCCGCTCCTGGCCGATGCGGTGCAGGCGGCCGATGCGCTGCTCGATTTCCATGGGGTTCCAGGGCAGGTCGTAATTGAGCAGCATATGGCAGAACTGCAGGTTGTGGCCTTCGCCCCCGGTGCCGGTGGCCAACAACACCTGGCAGCCGTCCCCGAAGGCTCGCAGCGATGCCTGCTTCTGGGCCGGGGTCATGCTCCCCTGGTAGATGACATGGGGGATCTGCTGCTCCTGGAATACCTGGGCCAGATAATCCAGGGAAGCCAGGTAGTTGACAAAGATAATTTTCTGGTCCGGGGTGGCCTTGAGCAGCTCCACCACTTTTTGCACTTTGGCGCTCTGGCGGATCCGTTGTCCCAGGGCCAGCAAGGCGTTTAGGTGAGAGGTGTCCTCCCCTGCTTGGCTTCCCTCTTCCCTTTTCCCTTCTCCCTCTTCCCTGTCTTTTGGGTTCCGGTCCCGCAGCCGTTCCAGGAGCTTCAGGGCGGCCAGGTGGGAGGAGCCGGCCGCCTCCAGCAGTTTCCGCCAGGTGAGTTTGTCGGCCCCCGAGGTCTGGGGCAGGGCCGCCTTCCGGCTGACAAAGCTGCTGATGCCGTCGTAGAAGGCCTTTTCCGGGGCCGTGGGGTTGAGGCGCACGGTCAGGGCAAAGCGGGGCGGCAGGTGCAACTGGGTGGTGGAACGGGTGTTCCTGACCATGACCTCCTGGAGCAGGCCCCGGAGTTTTTCCCGATTGCGGGGGTCACTGGGGTTGCCCCGGGTGACGAATTCGGCCTTAAAGGCCTTCTGGGTCTTGAGATGTCCCGGACGCAGGAGGGTCACCAGATTATACAACTCCTCCAGACTGTTCTGCACCGGGGTGGCGGTGAGCATGAGCAGGAAGGTTTTCTGGATGGCATTGACCAGCTTCCAGTTCTGGGTGGCCCGATTCTTCAGGTGATGGGCCTCATCCACCACCACCAGATCATAGGTCCGGGAAATGGCCTTATCAAAATGGCGCCGGGTTCTGACCGTTTGCAGCGAAGCCAGGATAACCGGTTCCTGCCAGAATTGCTCCGGGTCCTGTTTAAACATGTCATCGTGGGTGGAGACGCAGGCAATCCCGAATTTGCCCTCCAGCTCAGCCCGCCACTGGTTCACCAGATTACTGGGAGTGAGAATCAAGGCGGTGCGCACCAGACCCCGGAGCAGGTATTCCTTCAGGATAAGACCGGCCTCGATGGTTTTGCCCAGCCCTACTTCGTCGGCCAGGATGGCCCGGCCCCGCAGGGTTTTCATGACCTTGCGGGCCGTTTCCTCCTGATACCACAGGGAGCGCACGTCCGCCAGGGTGGGCAGGCAGATGAGCTGATCGTAAGAGGTGCGGAAGGACAACCGGTAGGCCATCAGGGCCAGGTCCACGGCCTCGATTTCGGACTGCCGCCCATCCTGGATGGCCGTCAGGACAGGGCCCGGATCGGTGCGAAACATCACCTCCAGTTCCGGCAGGGGCTCCGTCACTGCCGCGGGTGGGGAGGATAAAGCCGCTTCCTCTGCTGGTTCACGCCGCGGTGTGGCCGGCCGCTTCCCGGCGGTTTTGGCTTTTTTCTCCGGGACCGTTTTCTTGACGGGTTTTTTCCCCGGCGGGGTTTTTTTCAGCTTCGCCGCCGGGGGTTTCCGGGACGAGGCCGGTTTGGGGGCGGGGATCGGCGGAATGTCGGGGAGAGCTGGCAACGGGACAGTTAACCTGGGACGGCCCCCCCGTTTGGGCGCCAGCGGCAGGTAGGCCGGGGGCTGGTCCAGATCAAAATCAATGTTCTCCCTCTGCATCATCTCGGCCAGATACAGCCCCTGCTGGGCCCGGCGCTGCATTTCCTTGGAGAGACGCCCTTTCAACCGGAGGGGGCCGGTGGACAACTCGCCCAGGGCGATGCGGAAGACCTCATCGGCCAGGTCGAAAAGCTTAAAGGCCAAAGCCATCTCTCCCAGGACCAGATACTCTTTCCGTTCAATGAGGGCCGCTTTCCGGTACAACATAGACAGAACCTCAAACAGGGCTTCCCCGTCGTCCAGCATCCCGGCGCACCTGTAGGCCAGATGTTGCATGCTCGAATTTTTGGGATCAACGGCCAGAACTTTCATGGCCCAGGCGAAGGCCCGGTCAAATTTCAAGTCCTGGAAGGCTTTGAGAGCCAGCTCCGCGCCTTGTTCGATGGTAATATAATCGGATGGCTCCGGGGTTTTAGGCGGCCTGGCTTTCCCGGCTTTGGCGGGTTTGGGGTCCGGCGGTTTTTTGGCGATGGCGCTCACCTCGAAAGCAGAAGATGGATTTTGGCATAATAAATTTATCTTAGTGTTTCGAGGCTCCTGCAAAATTCATCTTTCCGCTCCGTGTCATTCTGAGCGAAGCTAAGAATCTGATGGTCTCGAGGAGGTTAAGTCCTTTACTCCGTTCAGGATGCCATAAACCACCAGTGCAGGAGTCTCTGTTAAGTTACTCTTTGCATTTTATCATATTTCAGCCTGACCGGTTGGGCAAACAAAAATTGCCTCCTCCGATCCGGCTGTTTGTCCGAAGATGCCCCGCCAAGAAATATCCCCAAGCCCCACCCCTTCGGGAAAAGAGTTGACAACGACAGGCTATCATGGTTAGATAAATGCAATTTTGGGATGCTGCGCTTGGATCAAAGCTGGCCCCGATACTTTTTTTTCAGTCAGCCCCCCTTGCTTCCGGGAGGGTAAAAATAGTATCTTGAGACATTAATTGTGCCGCAATCTGTTGCCGGCACAAAGATGATTGTTAACCAAGGAGGCCCTCATGGCAGAGCTGTTACAAGTAACCGACGGCGACTTTGAGCAGGAAATCCTCAAATCAGACATTCCGGCCCTGGTAGATTTCTGGGCTGCCTGGTGCGGTCCGTGCCGCGCCATTGCCCCGGTGGTGCAGGAACTGGCCAATGATTATGTCGGCAAGGTTAAGGTCGCCAAAATGAACGTTGATGAAAACTCCAAGACCCCGGTTAAATATGGCATCCGGGCCATCCCCACCTTAATCCTCTTTAAAAACGGTAATGTTGTGGACCAGATAACCGGCGCCGTTTCCAAAACCCAGATCGAAAACGCCATCAAAAAAATGCTTTAGGTCGTTTATTCAGCAGAATCAAGCCCATGAGCAGCTACGATTATGATATGATTATTATTGGCGGCGGGCCGGCGGGTCTTACGGCCGGCCTTTATGCCGGCCGTGGCCGGTTTAAAACTTTACTGCTGGAAAAACTTATCACCGGCGGCCAGGTCATGACCACGGACCATGTGGATAATTACCCGGGCTTTCCCGAGGGCGTGGCCGGCTACGAGCTTTCCCAGCGGATGCGGGATCAGGCCGAACGGTTCGGGGCCGAAATCCGCAGCACCGAGGTCCTGGGCCTCAAGCCCGGCAACCCCTATCACACCGTGGTGCTGGAAGGCGGTGAGGAAGTCGTCGGCCGCACCGTCATCATCGCCAGCGGGGCCCAACCCCGCCGGGTGGGAGTGCCCGGCGAGGCCGAATACACCGGCAAAGGCGTGGGCTACTGCGCCACCTGCGACGGCGCCCTGTACCGGGACGAGACCATCGCCGTGGTGGGCGGTGGCGACACCGCGCTTCAGGATGCCGTGTTCCTTACCCGTTTCGCGGCCAAGGTGTATCTCATCCACCGGCGGGACCAATTCCGGGGCGCCAGGCTCTACCAGGAAAAGGTCCTTGCCAATGACAAGATCGACATTATCTATGACACCGTGGTCCAGGAAATTCTGGGGGACAAAAACGTCTCCGGCCTCCGACTGAAAAACGTCAAGACCGGGGTTGAGTCCTCCCTCGAGGTCACCGGCGTCTTTGTCTTCGTGGGCATCCAACCCATCACCGGCTGGCTGGAGCCCGGCCTCCTGGACCAGGACGAGTTCGGATTTATCCGGACCAACGAAGAGATGGCCACGAATGTTCCCGGCATTTACGCAGCCGGGGACGTGCGGGCCAAACTATTACGCCAGATCAGCACCGCAGTGGGCGACGGCGCCACCGCCGCCTTCGCTGCAGAAAAATATCTGGAGGAGCAACACTAAAATCCATGCGGTTGTTTATGATTGTCCCGGCCAACACCCTGAACTGTTGTTTTTCCCCGGATCTGCGAGGGGCCGGGCAAGGGTGAAGCCATGAGTTTGTTCAGCCAAACACAAAAGGTCGCCTGGGGCCTCCTTATCGTCTTTCTCCTGAGTGCGGCCGCCGGCTGCGGTTGGTTCGGCTTCGGCAAGAAAAAGCCCGACCGGCCCCCCGACGTCCTGGCCAAGGAAGGCATACAAAAAATGAAAAAAGGCAAATACGACGACGCCGTAGATGCCTTTGAAAAAATCCGGGACCGCTACCCCTACAGCGAAGAGGCCATGCTGGCCCAACTCAAGGTGGCGGACGCCAAATATTTCAATAAAAAATACGACGAAGCCCTGCAGGATTACAAGAACTTCGAGAAACTGCACCCCACCAGCCCCATGATGCCCTATGTCATCTATCAGCAGGGGCTGTGCTACTACCGGCAGCGGGCCACCATCGACCGGGACCCCAGCAACACCTATAAGGCCCTCCAGGAGTTCCGCCGGTTGAAACAACGCTACCCGGATTACGAAAGAATGGACCGGGCCGAGGAATACATGGCCAGATGCCTGCGGGCCCTGGCCGACCACGAGTTCTATGTGGGGGAATTTTACTTTAAGACCAAGCGCTACCAGTCGGCCCTGGAGCGATTTTCCTACATCGAACAGGAATATCCCGACTACTACAAGATACACCAGGTCCGGGACTACGCCTCCAAATGCGAGACCTTCCTGGCCAACCCCGTCAAGGCCGACCCCCCGGTCCTCCTGAAGCCCTGGTACTATCTCTTCGACGCCCAGTGGTAGGGTGGCTTTCAGTTTTCGGTTTTCAGTTTTATTGCGAAAATCCCCCTCAATCCCCCTTTACCAAAGGGGGACTTTTACAAGCCGACCTCATTTCCCCCCTTTTCTAAAGGGGGGTCAGGGGGGATTTTATTCATCGGGGGTGGCCCCCTGAACCATGACCGTTTCGGTTACCGGTTAGCGGCTTTAAGTTTTAAGACTTTACCTCGCCCCCAAGTTGCAATTGGGCACGATTAGCCTCCCACCTCTTCCAGCCACTCCTCCCCGTTTAACACCTCCAAACTGTCATAATGCGTCAGATCATGGTGAATAGGAGTGATGGAGATATATCCGTGCTGCACCGCCCAATAATCGGTGCCTGGCTGCAGCTCCCGCTTATCGTTGACCCCGGCCAGCCAGAAATAGATATTCTCCCGGGGGTCGATGCGCTTCTCATAGCGCTCCACCAGTATTCCCTTCTCCTGCCGGGTGAGGAGCACTCCCTTGATCTGGTTTTCCGGCAGGGCCGGGACGTTGACGTTTAAGCAGACGCCCTCCGGCAGGCGCAGCTCCGGCAGCTTCGGGACCATTCGGGCCGCGAAGCGGGCCGCCCCGCTGAAATCCGGCTCTTTATAGGTGCTCAGGGACACCGCCATGGCCTTAAGCCCCATGATGGCCGCCTCGGTGGCCGCGGAGACAGTGCCGGAATACAAGACGTTAATGCCCACGTTGGCTCCCAGGTTAATGCCCGAGACCACGATATCCGGTCGCACGGTAAGCACCTCGGCCATGGCGATCTTGACGCAGTCCGCCGGAGTGCCCAGGACCGCCCAGCCGAAAAATCTCCCGTTTTTATTAACTTTTTTTACCCGCAGGGGGTTCAGCAGGCTGATGGCGTGCCCCACTGCGGACTGCTCCCCCTCCGGGGCCACCACTTCCACCCGGTGGTCCTCCCGCAGGGCCTGGTACAAGGCCCACAAGCCAGGGGCATGGATGCCGTCGTCATTGGTCAACAGGATATGCAAAAGTTTCCTCCACAGAGCTCCGCTAAAAATTTATCCCAAACAGGATAAATGTATAATAAAGCGACCGCCCTGGCAAAGGCTTTTTCCGGAGAAAGCAGTTCTCTTCCCGGCATCAGCGTTGTACGTCAGTCAGTTATCTAAAAAGACTATCATCTTGATATCATTAATATCAGGTCATGAAAATTCATAAGAATTATGGTCCTGGCGGTCAGAATCGCCTCCGCCAGGGTTCGACCGCACCCGAGTGCAGCTTCCGCTCAGAATTCTGGAGGGGTTAGCCAGGCCTGACGCCCGCCAGATTCTCCTGACGCAGGGAGCGGGCCCTCATTATACCGCCAGCGCTGGTGCAATTTCAGCAGTCCCGCCCCGGAGGGAAACCGCTGCCAGACCAGAATATCCTGGTCCATTAGGGCTTTCAGCAAACTGCCTCCCTCATCCCCGGGAAATTCCCGCTTCCACCGGCTCTCGGGAAAGGACTCGCCCCCGGTGGCTATGAGAAAGTCTCCTATATTTTCAACGATATCTTCCTGATACGCTGTCAGGGTCAGGCTCAGGGCCAGGCGGAGGGCATCGGCCTCCACCTTGAGAAAGGACGGGGCCAGGCAATAACGCACCGCCGCCGAATTCTTCCGGTTATGACATAACAGACCGGTCTGCAAAAACAGTTGCACATAATCCCATGCCGTTTTGCGATCCATGGGGATGAAGCGTTCAAAATCCCGGAGGCGGAACCAGCGGCCCCCGCTCTGGCCCAGGAAATCTTTGAGTTTGGCCGGCGTCAGCTTGCGATGAGACCTCTGGGGGATCTCCCTTTTGACCTGCTCCAACCAGGCATCCAAGAGTTTGTCATGGCAGGCATGGTGCATGGGAGCCTCAGCCTCGCCGAGAGGAGATGGCCCCGAAGGTTCTTCCTGGGCGCCGATGGTATAAGCTGCCTGGATTTCCCGGACGCAGTAGGTCGGGGGCCTGTTTTGGGCCTCACCAGGATGCCTGTCCTTTACCAGCAGGGGGTAATAAAAGTCAAACCAGTCGTCCAGGTTCTGGGCCAGACGGCGGAATCGGTCCAAAGAAACCTGCCCGGCCAGATATTGCACCAAATAATCCTGCATCCGGGTTTTCACCACGCGCTGCCGGGCCTGATGGTTTTCCGGCAGGTCGGTATAGTCCAGGACCACTTCCAGGATAAGCCCCGCCACCATGGCCCGGTCCAACTTTTCGCCGCCCCGGGCGTTATCCCCGCAGGCCCGGGCCGGTTCCTTCATTCTGCTGCCAGTCCACATCTCCACCTCCTCTGAGGTCATTCTCCCCAGGGACCCAGGAAGGATGCCTACATGATTACCAAGAAAATAAAGTGGTCAGGGGCCAGGGTTCGGTAACCTGTAGGTACGGCATAGCTTTTTTAAAGGGTTGTCAGGGTTTTTTTTAACGCTTGCCCTGAAAAAGCCTTATCTATTCTTATTGCCATGATTTTAATGGACTTGAAACGTGTAATGGTTATTTTGCAATTTGCCTGCCAACATACAACACTTTGATATAGCTTGGTATTTAATTGTAAATCGGGGAGGGCAGACTCGGACCGGGCAAGGACCTGTCGCAGGACATGTCCCACCTCAACAACCCTCCCAGATCGCCCGGGTTAGTTTTTTTTCTTCGGGCAGACACGGGGGTTACGAGTAGGGCAGGCACGGGGGTTAAGGGAAGGGCAGGCACGGGGGCCTGCCCCTACGGGAAGATTTGCATGGTACTTGTCATTGCCTGGAGGTCAGCGGCGGGTGCTCCTGATGATGCGTAATGGGTGGCAACTGGCGAGAATGGCCCTGATGACCTGGCTTGGCTCCAGGCTTTTTCCGTCGTTTGGGGGCGGCCGGTTTTTCATAAACCGGAACCATGCCAGAGGGGGCCGACGGTGTCATGACCGGATTCTCTGCCTGCCGAGAGATCTCAGAGATCACTCGGGCCGAGAGAAGCACGATCCCAACCGGCTCTGACCCCAGTGTTGCTTACTTGAGTTCTGCAGCGCGGAAAGCGAAACACCTGCCGCCTTCTGCACTGCCTCCAAGCCGTATGGCAGCCGAAGGATGTTTCTGTTATATTATAATTATAATGCTTGCAGCCAAGGAACTTCCCGGAAGGTTGAGCCCGATACGGTTGAATAAAATTCTGCCAGAACTTATCGGCAGCACAGGCGTTCCGCCTGTGCAGGAAGACAATCCCACGGCTGTAGGGGCGGGCCCCCGTGCCCGCCCGAAAAAAATATTTTCATATTCTCATAATCTATGGAGAACATTATGATGATCAACCCCACGGATCTGAAGAACCGCTTATTGACTCTGTCCCAGCGCTTCATGCAACTCCGAGGTCGTCTTTGATCTGGAATCCAAACAGGTGCGGCTGGTGGAACTGGAACTTTTGACGGCCAAACCCGATTTTTGGGAGGACTCGGCCCAGGCCGCAACCATCCTCAAGGATCGGGGCGCCTTAAACAATATTCTGGAGACCTGGCGGGAGAGGGAAAAGCAGCTCGAGGACCTGGAGGTCCTCCTGGAACTGGCCCAGGAAGAAGCCGATGAACCGGCCCTGGCCGAAGTGGCCGCCGAACTCAAGGTCCAGGAAAAAGCCTTGCGCCACCTGGAATTGGAGATGCTCCTGGGCGGCGAGGATGACAATAAGAACGCCATTGTCACCATCCATGCCGGGGCCGGCGGCACCGAGGCCCAGGACTGGACCGAAATGCTGCTCAGGATGTATCTGCGCTTTGCTGAACGCCGGGGCTTCAAAACCGAGATGTACGACCTGCTGCCCGGCGATGAGGCCGGGGTTAAAAGCGCCACCTTCGCGGCCAACGGCCCTCATGCTTATGGCTACTTAAAATCCGAAAGCGGCATCCATCGCCTGGTGCGCATCTCACCCTTTGACGCCAGCGGTCGGCGGCATACCTCCTTTGCCGCAATTTTCGTCTACCCCGAAGCCGATGACGATATCCAGATCGATCTTCAGGAAAAGGACCTGCGCATCGACACCTTCCGGGCCAGCGGGGCCGGGGGACAGCACGTCAACAAGACCAGTTCCGCAGTCCGGCTTACCCACATTCCCACCGGCATCGTGGTGTCCATGCAGAACGAGCGCTCCCAGCACCGTAACCGGGAACTGGCTTTTAAGGTGCTCAAGGCCCGGTTATATGAGCTGGAAAAGCACAAGCGCCAGGAAAAGGCACAGGAGGTCCTGGACGCCCAGAAAGACATTGCCTGGGGCAGTCAGATACGTTCCTATGTCCTGCAACCCTATCGGATGGTCAAGGACCACCGCACCAAACACGAGGAAGGCAACGTCGAGGCCGTCCTGGACGGTGACCTGGACGCCTTTATTGAAGCTTATCTGCTCGGCACCGTAGAAGCATAAGAGCCCTCTGCCCCGACGGGAGGGCCGCCACCGCTCTGGTAACCATTGGAAAAGTAAACCATGATGCAGGATAAATTAGACCACACCTACAGGACAAATAAAATCATCAGCCTCGCCCTGGCGGCGTCATTGCTGCTCTATGCCATCATTGTGGAAATCATCAAGTTCCAGCAGCTTAACCTCAATCTGGTGGCCGCCCCCATTGTCGATAAACTCCGTTTTGTCTTTGTCTTCTTCTCCTTTGCAGCATACTTCATCATTAACTTCGTACGCCAGCGGGTATTGGTGAAAAGAGACGACGACACTCAGGAAAGGCTGCTGGGCAAATTATCCCTGGCGAACATTGTTTCCATGGCCCTGGCGGAACTCCCCGCCTTTTTCGGCCTGCTGCTTTTTCTGGGCAGCGGCAACTCCAGGGATTTCTATCCCCTGGCCATCATCTCCCTCGTCCTGTTCTACATGTTCTTCCCCAGCCACCGCGCCTGGGCGGCCTGGTCCGGGGTGACAGACCAGGAGACCTCGGGCTGAAATAATGTCTCACCATGAGGTGGTTAGGAGCGTTCAGCTGTCAGCAATCAGCTTTCGGCAAAAACAATGGGGCAGACAAACTAATCCAGAAACCAACGATCTGCCAGCTTGGAATAACTATTTGAATTTAATGCATTAGCTGACCGCTTACCGCTTACCTTAAAGGAAAAATCCCAGGATATAGTGCAGGGCCAGGCCGGAAATGATGAGGCCCAGGCCGAGGCGGATGATGACCGCGGAG
>VGSX01000093.1 GCA_016874895.1 Deltaproteobacteria bacterium | reverse complement strand
CTTTTTAGAGACCGAAAAGAATTTTCGCCGCATCCTGGGCTATCGTGATCTCTGGATGCTTAAGGCTAAACTGGAAAACGAGGTTGTCCTTGACTCTAAACAAAAGGCAGCCTAATCTTTATCAACCTTTAACCGCCATCCTCAAACTTTCAACTGAGTTTGGGACAGGCTCTATTAATGTGGGCTCACTATACAAAAGATCACACTGGAGCAGTGATAGAATTTAGATGCTTGCCAGAACTTGATAATCCTTTTTGTGCTGCAAGAAAAATAAATTATGTAGAGAATCCACCCATAATTGCAGGAATGGGTGAATATATTAAACATATAACGGGACAACAGAAAATAGACAACGATTCATTGTTTTTTGATATGATTCTTTCAAAAAGCATGCATTGGGAATATGAAAAAGAATGGAGGGTTTTTATACCTCCAGTAGACATGGAAAATCCAATAATACCAGTTGACGATTATGGTAAAGAAATATTAGAAAAATTGATTCAATTTTATCCGCAAGAAATTAATTCAATTTATTTTGGTTGCAAAATGAGCGAGCCGCAAGTGCAAGAAATTGAAAAATTGTTAAATGGTGAATTTTCACATGTTAAAAAATACAAGTGTATTCGAAACGAAAAGGAATATAAAGCCAGAAGTCTCCCCAGAGAAATTTGACTTTGGCTGCCAAGACTTTCAGAGATGGCTTTGTATCTAAAAGCCCTTAGAGTGGATAACACCACTAGATTTATGAAGAATACGGCAATCGTAAGGCCCCATGCCGCCGAAGATGAAGCGGGTTTGGCTTTAAACAATGTGGCATTTAATAGCGTTGCCACCCCAAAAACCATTAAACCATAAACCAGGTAGTCGATAATCATGGAACACCTTCCTCCAATACTGGTCAGGAACTAACTCGCGGCCAGGGATAGCAGGAATCTTTCACGGCCTGGTAATTGGCGTTCAAGGACGGCTCCATAAGAACAATCGCGGCCAGGCGGCGGGCCATGTAAGTGACTTCCCGGGCTTTGACTTCGAAGGTCTAATTTCCTTCCGGAGTGCGGGTGTCATTTTAATTCTTGAAATAATTCAACTGCAAGCTATCGGGTTATTCTCTTCATTTTTCATTAATTGTAAAATCCCCCTCCAATCCTAAATCCCGCAAGGCATTGTTAAGTTGCTGTTTCAAAGTGGGGTCCTGGGTTTTAGACCGCACCTTGACCTCGATTTCCAGGCTCTCGGGAGTCCCGAACCTCGTCAAAACCTTAATCCCGAATAAGTTCCACTTTTCCTTGGGCATGAAGCCTTGCCATTCAAGTTCACTTACCTGCGGCCCTGTTGCCGGACTCGGCACCGGGGCGTCAGTGGACCCTGCGCCAACCGGCGGCACAGGCCGTTCCACTTCTCCGGAAGGAGCCTCAGGAGATTCTGGCCTTACCCCTTCACCTTCCCTCTTTTTCTTCTCGGCTTCGGCCCGCCAGGGCAGTAAGAGAAATGTCTCGTAATTGAAGACGATCTCCGCCGGATTAATATCCTCCTTGATCCATACCCGGTCCAAGGTTTCCATGTCTTTGCCGACGCCCAGGCCGAAATCCCCCCGCATGACCGCCAGCAGGATCATTTGCCGCAGGGCTTCATCCGCCTTTTCCAGGCGGGTGAGGTGTCCCTGAAAAAAGGCTTCTCGCAGGCCTCCCAGGGACCAGGCCCCTTTCTCTTTAAGGGCAGGCGGCCAATTCCTCTCGACATAGGAAGGTCCTATTTCCCGGTTAAGCCAGCCGTCCTGCCGTAAGCGAGCCAGAATTGCTCCTGTAATAGTCCGGGCCTCACTGGGGTGCATCTGTCCCAAAGGGATGGTCTTCAAGGCGCCCTCTTTGCCATTCCATAGCAGCAGACGGTTATAGAGGCTCCATATTTTTTCTTCCACCACGTCTCTCGCCTTGCGAAGTTCCGTGGGCACCATGTTCCGGTCTTGAGGCTCCAATTCCCCCAAAAGGTCAGCTTGCAGGTCCCGATTAATGCTGTTCCAAGCCAGCAGATCGGACACTGCTTCCCGGAGCCGAAAACCTGACTCCGGCACCATCCAGAAGATGCCGCCTGGATAAAGGCGGGGGGATTGACCGCAATTTCTGGTCCATGCTGTCAGCGTTTCCATCAAGGCCGGGGAAAAATCCTCATCAGGGGCCAGAACTACCAGGGACAATACCGGGCGGTCGGCTATGGCGGTGGACTCTTTAGGAAACAGGGTCAAGGCAATTTCGGCCTTTTCCCGGAAAATCTGCTGGACTACCGCTTGCATCTGGCGGTCAATATCGTCCTGGTTGAGGGAGGCCTTCCTGTTTGCATGAATCATGCGGAGGTTGGGGTTATAGCCAAAGCGCCAGCCCACGGCCCCGATTTCCCGCAAGTAGTAGCACCGGGACGCCAGAGCTTGGACCGCCGTGTCAATCAGAGTGGTTTCGGTTTCGGGGTCGCCCAGGGAAAAACGTAAATCCGGCAGCGATGCTGCCTTATCTGTTGCCATGCCCCCGCAGGACTCAAAGAAAAGGGCTGTAGCCACACGCTGGTGGAGCAGGCCTTTCCCCACGCCGTTTTTCGTTTCTTTATCCAGGGCCAGGGCGTGGGAATTTTCTCCGGCAATATCATATTCAATGGCGGCTCCCAGGCGGTTTTCTCCTAACTGCTCAAAAATCTTGGCCCGAAAGTCCCGGTCCTCCAAAGGGGCGCTTCCCAAAGTAATCAAAGGTTCCCGCCAGGAGCTTTGGTAGCCGCTCCGAAAGGCCTGGGCGATCCACAGCCCCAACATCGCCAGGGTGCCCCTGGTCTGCTGGAAGGTGGGCAACGTCTGCCATTTTCTCTGGAAGACCGTAAGCGTGCCGGGGTGGAAAGGATAGCAAGCCTCAAACCGCTTGCGGATCACCTCTTCGGGAAAGTCGGCAAACTCTTTGGGCAGCCGATCCCGCCGGGTGAAGACCCACTTGGCATATTGCCGGGCCACGGCCTGTTGCATGGTTTTCCGGCCCATGTCCTCAAACAGGCGCCGCCGGATGATCTCCGAGATTTCTTCGGGGTCCGTGGCAATAAGCGGCATACCGATACGCCCCACCACCTTGGTCAGTTTGATCTGCCACTCATAAAGGGGCTGTGTCATTTCCGTGGGGGAGGCGGGGAGGCTGAGCAGGCCCACTGCCTTCTGAGAGCCGGCCAGGGCGCTGGTGAGGTTCTGGACAAAGGAGTGAAATTGGTCCGCCTGGTGGGGATAGCGGCCCACGTAGTTCAGGGTTTCGTCAAAGAGAATGAGAATGGGTTCGTTGACTAAAGAAAAAAGCTGCTGCAAGACCGCCGTGCCCGGAGCACTGGTGCGGGCTGCTTCCCCCAGGAGGCGGCGTCCGGCATCTTCGGCCAGTTGCCAGGCCAGGTCCAGCCAGGGAGTTTCCCGGCCCTCCCGAGAATCCCAGGCATTACCCACAAACACCGCAACCTTGGCTCGGGGCACCTCGGCTAAGCCGGTCACTGTGACCAGGTCCGCCACACCCTCAAAACTCCGGGCCATCGGGCCGGTTCTTGCCAAGTGAAAAAGGGCCGCCAGGGTGTGGGTCTTGCCGCCGCCGAATTGGGTGATGAGAGAGAGGACCGGCGCCGTGTTCACCGTCTCCCCGGAAAGGCGCCGGAGCACCATGGCGCAGTGATCTACCAGGGCCTTGCTGAAAAAGGTGCGATGGAAAAACTTGTCCGGCTGCTTGTAGTCGTCCGGGGCCGTGCCGTTCACGATCTGGTCCAGGTGCACGGCAAACTCACTGGGGTCCAGAGAGCGCCCCTTCCTGAGTTCTTCTCGGGGTCGGGCCACTTTATACCAGGGTTCCATGGCTTCTGCCCTCAATCACCTTGCAAGAGTCGGCGAATCAGTTCATCCCTGGAGATTTTCAAGTATTGCGCCACGTCCCGCAAAATTCCGCTCAAGGTGCCGACCTTCAAGGGCTTGTGTTTCGGGATGGTGAGATGGTGCTCCCCGCTTACGGCGGCTGTCAGGCGCATATGCCCGCCGGTCTGCCGGGTAAGGCGGTAGCCCACCTTTTCCAGGAGCTTTGCCAGTTGCTCTCCGCTAATATCCCTGGGAATCTTCATACTGCCAGCAGCTCATCTTTTACCAGGTGGAGACGGATTATTTTGGGCATCCTCTCTGCTTCAAAATGGCAGAGCACGGCGTCCTTCACCGCTTGTCGGATTTCTTCCAGGGTGTCGCCCTGAGTAAAGATGGAATGCCCCAGGGCCTTGGCCTCAAAGCCCCCTTCCGGGGATTCTTCTACGACAAAGATGATTTCGCTGGTCATGGTGGGTTACCTCATTTTCATCATGCCTTGCACGCCTTCCAGCCAACGGCGCTCCGGGCTTTTGGGAGGATACAAGGCGTTGAGGGACAGGGCCAGGCGTTCAAACCGCTTTCCCGCCAGGCGCTCTTCTTGGAGGAGTCTCTGTAAGGTCACGGTCTGGCCGGCGGCAAAGAGGAGCATGGCCCGGTGCACCCGGTCCAGGGTGGTCATTTCCTCGGGAGCCAGGGCCGGGCCTCGCCGGGGGCGGGCAGCCTGGGCAACGGCCTCGGGCATGTCAAACAGGGTCTTTTGGGGACGGCGCCGGGCCAGGGCCACAGGTTCAAAGTCCGCCCCTTCCCCCAGAAGAGCCTCCTTGCGGTCCACCACCGGCGTCAGGTGCACCACTCCCTTTTCAATGTTGACAATCCGGCGCTCCCAGTTCTGGTAATGGATGCCCATGGGCCGGGTGAGGCGGATAAATACGTCAAAGGGGAGGGCCAGGCCGCCCTTGGCCTTCTTGGGCTTGGCTTCCTCTTCTTCCAGGTCTTCCTCATCTTCTACTTCGCCCTCAGAGGCCGGAGCGCCATTCCGGTTATTGCCGTTGGTGCGGGTGCTTTGGAGGGTCCAGAGGAACAAAGCAGTGAGGCGGGCGTCTTCCTCAAAGCCTTCGGTGTCGGCGCCCCCCAGGACCTGGCGCAGGGCCTCCCGAGATACGGTTTCAAAAATATAGGCCAGGAAGCCCCGCTCCTGGGGTTCAAAGGCCTCGGGGTCCCCACCCAGGGGGACCGCATGACCTGCCGGGGTTTCCACCCGGGTGTAGCGGCTGTAAACCTCCAGGGCCGGGCCGATGCAAGAAAAGATGGCGTCGGCGCCCCGGATGCCTTCCTTATCAAGGCGCTCCATCCAAGTCCGCACCTTCCGGTCCATCTCAGCCCGCACCTCGGCCCAATCCCCCACTCCGGCCTCTTTGGGCCTTGGCCGGCAAACCAGGTGAATACTGCTTGCCAAGGCAGCAGACTCCTTAGCCCGCAGCCGAGCTCCCATCTCCGTGTGTATCGGCCATGAAGCAGTAATTATCCATCCCGCCTTTAACATCCCTGAAAGGAGGGCTTCCCATCCCTCCGTGGTTTTGTGAGCGAAGACAACTGAACCAATGCCGTCATCCCGCAAAATTCTGCGTCCCTCGGAGAAGGCTTTTCCCATTGAGTGCTCGTAGAACTTGGCGTCTTTGACAATGCCATTATCCAATATTGTCCCATCTTTAATGATCTCAGGATATTTGGGGGTTAGGGGATTATTTGGATCACTTGGATCATATAATAGCGGGTGTTTGGGTAGAGCCCGCTTAAGCCATACATAGAAAAAATCGGACAATCCGGCGTAGGCAACTGCATCATAATAAGGTGGATCAGTGAACCAAATTTTGCTGGAGGAACTGGGTAAAGGAGATTTGCAAGCATCAGCAAGAATGGCCTGCCCTTGGTTATGTAAGATAATTGAAAAATTATCAAGGACTTCTGAAACCCATTGAATAGCCCCTTCAAAATTACCAGGCCCATCTCCGAAGGGAACGATTTCACAAAAATCCCAAACGATTGGCAATGCTTGTCGTCTAAAAGTATTAGCTACCAACTGCTTGGGAACATGCCAAGCGCATAAACTACTTGAATAGTCCGCAAGTCTATCTATCAATAGGGAACATAGTTCACTGAGGGATTGGGAGACTTCATCCTTGTTGGAAATGGGTTTACAGGCTTTAACAAGGGTAGTTAGGGCCAGCTTCTGCCGGGCCGTAAATAACTCGCTGAAAATTGATGGTCCATACAAGGTGACCCAGAAATTACCTCTGTTATCAGTGTGGATCGGTTCTTCAGGCAGTGGGCAAAGCCCCTTCTTACCATCACGTTCCCATTCATCGAGAATCATTTTTAATTGGTACTGTGCCTTAAAAACTTTCTGGTAGTCTATTTCTCTTGGGAGTCGGTAGAATCGCCCTTGTTGTCCCGCCTGGATGGTGACCACTGCCAAGAGCCGGGCGCCGCCCTGACGCTGGCCTTGCTCATTAAAGGTCACATCGGCCCCTCCTCGCTGAGCTACCAGTTGCGCCCGCACCCTTTCTGGGGAAAGCGGCGCATTACAGGAGAGACAGCGGGCCTTGGCTCGGGACACCGTACCCGGCGGCACCTCTCTGTCTGCTTCGGGTTCAAAAAGCTCAAAGACTACTTGGGGAACCCCCTTATCAGCCTCGATTACCCGGTAGCGCAAGGCTTTCTTACGGTTGGCCTTCTTGCACAGCCAGAAGCTCCGCACCAGGGGAATCTCGGCGCCGCAGTGGGGGGCCTCGCAATGCACCGTCCGGGCCCAGAGGTAGGCGATGGGCCGGGCGCCGTCCGGGTCCGGGGGATAGAAAGGGGCCAGTTCCCGCTCCGTCGCCGCCTTGATTTCCGACCCCACCCGGCGCAACTCCTGGGCCAGGGCCGCCCCATGCCGGGGAATGTCCTCCAGCATCACCTTGAGGATGAGGCAGGCCACCGGGTTGAGGTCGCTGGCAAAGGCTTCGCAGCCCAGGCGCAGGGCCTCCAGTGGGATTGAGCCGCCCCCGGCAAAGGGGTCCACCACCAGGGGCGTTTCCTCCGGGTGGGCCGCCTTAATCAAGCCCCGAGCCGTTTTCAGATAAAGTTCATTGGTGGAATGGTCCCAGTTGGAAAAATCGGCGATGAAGTCCAGCAGGGCCTTGCGCAGATAGTCGTCGGCGCTGGTCTTTTTATCGCCCGCTTTCCCGGCGAATCCCTTGGCAGTGCCGGGCACCCGGCCCAGGAGCTTCCGGGCTTGCTCCTTAAACTCAGGAGGACACTGAGGGTCCCCCGGGTCCGGCAACAGCAGCCCCATGAGCACCGCCCGGCAAGCCGCCAGGGGCCGCCTGGCCCACCACAGGTGCAAGGTGGAAGGGTGCCCATGGCGGATGAACTTCTCCCGAGCCGCCTGGACACTCACCCGAGCGATGGGAAAGTCCACTTCAATCAGCCGCTTGCATTCTCGGGGGATCATAGCTTTACTTCCGGGGCATGGGGAGTTGCTCTTCAAAGAGCCGCATGGCTTCCGTGGTTGCTTCCACGGTAAGCCGGTAGTGATCCACCTTCCTTACCTCATGCCATTCCAGGCGGGCCGGGTCCGGGATGGGGTCCCGCACCGTGGGGTGCATGTCACAATCGGTGACCACGTAAAGCCAGTAAACGTCCCGCCGGTCTTCGGCTACCCGTTTTTCGTTGGGGGTCAGGCAGATGGTGCCGGTGTCCCCGCCAATACCCTTCACCTCAATGAGGCGGAGTTCGCCGGTGTCTGGGTGGAGGCTGCGCAAGTCATAGCCCAGATTTTGCTGGTGCACATCGGTGACCTTGCAACCCCGGTTTTCTTCATAGGCTGTGACCGCAGCCATGGCTCGGGCTTCGGTTTCCCGATTGGACACCAGGTTGGAAATCTCAGGCGCTTGCCGCTCCGGGTGGGGGAGCACCAGGGCCACGGCCAGGCGCTCCACGCCTTGGAGGACCATGGCTCGCTGCCGGCTAATTTCCATAAGGCGCCGGTCCCGACGCTGCTGCAACTCCAGGAGTTTTTGGGATTCAATCTCTATCAACCCTTCCGCCGCCGGGTCCCCCTGGTCCCGAGCCAGGATATGCCTTCCTAAAATCTCATCCCGCTTGCGGATCAACTCATCAAAGCAGAGGCTTACATGGCGCTTCACCATCTCCAAGTCCTGGTGCCGCTCAGCCTCCGCCTCGGCCAGAAAGGGCTGGAGGGCCTGGGTGAAGAAGAAAGCCTGGGACTCATTTTCATCCAACCAGACCTCGGGAATTGCGGCGGGAAACTCCTCGGGCAAGCTGAGGTCCAACAGATAGGTGGGCTCCCGCAAGCGGCGCACCCCGGCAATAGTGGTTTCCACTACAAAAAGTCGTTGGTGCAGGGTAGCGCCGGTGCCGTCGGCCACGGAAGCGGTGAACAATTCCAACAGGGATGGTTCTTCTCTTGGTAATTCATAGTAGAGTACTCCCTGTCGGAAGTGGGACCGGCTTTCCTCTTCGGTATGGCGGCGCACCACCTCAAATAGGGGATGGCCGGGGGTGATCCACTCAAAGCGGGGGTCGGCTTCGCTGACGCTGCGCTCAAAAGTAATGCGGTCATAGCTTCGGGCCAGGGGCAGGAATTTCCATTCCCGGCCTTGGGACAGGTGGTGCAGGAAGGCCGGTAGCCGCCCCACCCGGAAAGACATAGCATGGTCCCTTACCGCCCTGACCTCCAGCCCCAGATGATCCACGGCCTCTTTGAAAAAGCGATGGATGGTTTCCGGGACGATCCTACGCTCTCGGGCTAAGGCTCGTTGCTCCACCAGCATGGGGAGGTTAAGGCTGCGCTTCGCCAGACCTTCCAGGGCGGAATTGCAGATGCGCTCAAACTCTTCCTTGTTAACCAGAACTTCCAGGCGGGCATGAAGTTCTTCTTCTCCCCGGATTCCAGCATAAAACTCCCGAAGGAGCTTTTCCATCTGGTTGGCGGGCATGACTTCACCCACTACGTCAAAGACCGCCTCGTTCTGCAAAGCAACTTGAATTTCTTTGAGCCTATCGTAAAGCCTTTGCAGGACCCGGCCTTCCACGGTGTTGCGGGCAAAGAAGTTGAAGATCAAGCAATCATGTTTCTGCCCATAACGGTGGATACGGCCCATGCGCTGTTCCAGGCGGTTGGGATTCCAGGGAATGTCGTAGTTGAAGAGAATATTGCAGCAGTGTAAGTTGATGCCTTCCCCGGCGGCTTCCGTGGCGGCTAATACCTGGGTTTTCAGGTCCCAAAACTGGCGTTCCGCATGGAGGCGGGTGCCGGGTTCGTCCCGGCCTCCCGGTTTCATACCACCATGGATGAACCCCACGGTTAAACCCCATTCCCGAAGCTGATTCACCAGGTAATCCAGGGTGTCCTTGTATTCCGTGAAAATGAGCAGGCGCAGGGAGCGGTCGGCAAATATCCCCTGCTCGGTGATATGCTGGCGCAGGGTCTTGAGCTTGACTTCATGGAGGCTGTCTTCCACGGCCTGGGCCAGGCCGATGAGGACTTCGATCTCCTGCAACTCGGCCTCCAGTTCGGGTCGGCGCCGGGCCAGGGTAACCTGCTCCAACTTCTGTTCCAGGTCCTCCCGCTCGGCGGCGTCCATTTCCTCCCATTCTTCTTCGGGGGGAATATCTGGGACCGGGAGGTCTTCAAAGGTGATGGCCTTTTCCAACTGTTCTTTCAGCTTCTTATGGCGGCGCTTAAGAGATTCTTTGAGGGAATGGGTGGAGCTTGCCATGCGCCGTTGATACATCGCCATAAGGAAGCCGATGGCCCTGGCCCGGCGGTCATCCCCCTGCTCGGCAGCCCGGCGGGATTGAGCTTTCACGTATTCCGTGACCGCCTTGTAAAGGTCCAGTTCTTCGCCTTCCAATTCAAAGGCTACGGCATTGGTTATGCGCTTGGTAAAGAGCTTTCTGGCTTTCCAGGCGCCGTCGGGTTGGCGCTCCGGGAAACTCAGCATGGCTTCTTTGGTGCGGCGCAGGTAAAAAGGGGCCTCCCGGCGTTGCATGGCTTCCTGGATAGAACGCACGTCAGCATAGGCCTCTTGGTCCAGGAGTTGGAGGAAGAGGCAGAAGTTTTCCGGGTCGCCTTTGTGGGGGGTGCCGGTGAGCAAGAGGAAATGGGCGGTTTTGTCCCGCATTAACTCGCCCAGGCGGTAGCGTTCGCTCTTGTGTTCGGTGTCCCGAGCGGACATGCGGTGCGCTTCGTCCACAATGACCAGGTCCCAATCCTCTGCCTGGTGCACACTGGGCAACACATAGTCCAGCTTAGCCAAGTCCATGGAGGTGATGATCTGGTCGTGCTGGTTCCAGACGTTAACGGCATAGGCTTCCCGGAGCCGGGAGCCGGTCATAAGCTCAAAGTTTTCCTCAAAGCGGTCCCGCAACTCCCGGCGCCACTGGAAGGAGAGATTGGCCGGGCAGATGATAAGGGTGCGCTCCACCAGGCCCCGAAGTTTCAACTCCTTGAGTAGGAGGCCGGCCATGATGGTTTTCCCCGCCCCGGCATCATCCGCCAGGAGGAAGCGGCATCGCCAGGCCTTTAGCATGTGGTTGTAAACTGCGTCAAGCTGGTGGGGCAGAGGATCAACTCGGGAGATGGAAAGGCCGAAAAAGGGGTCATATTCATACGCCAAACGGATACGGAGAGCTTCCAGGCCCAGGAGAAAGAGTTTGGCGTTCCCCTGGAATCCCGTTTCTCCAACCTCGATTTCCATTTGCTGTAAATCAGCTTCGGTAAAGAAAACCCCGCCCCGGAACGCCTTGGTTCGCAGCCCTACCAGGTCCACCTGAACGTACCCATTCCCGACCCGAGGTTCGTTGATAACCCGCATGGGTTCATCGAATTTCGGAGTTTTGAGTATGTCACCCTGGTTTATGGCTGGAATTGTCATTAGATGATTAAGCAAACATCATGGCCGGAAAGTGGCCTCGATTTGAGACATCAAAATTCTTCGAGAGAGATTTCCATGGAATTCATCAAGCCGCCACCCTGGGCATCATTATGCCATGAGTAGGGTGATTTTGGTTAAAACTTTTTTGAACGATGATCCGGGGTTTCCTTTTTGGCGACCCTGATCTCTAAATACCCCCTAAAAAAGCGTGACACGCTTTTCCTGGCGTGATCACGCTTCCACTAAGGGAAGGGGAAGGGGGTGCCTGGGAGGAAGTGAGGGAAAGGGGGTTGATCCTGCTCTTTGAGTTGCCCCGAGATACAAAAAAACTCCCTCCCAGGTGGCCTTTTTTTGACGATTGGGAGAAGGACCAGGGTAGAGTAAGGGGTCGATGGTTTTCATCGAAACAGGCTTTCTTAACAACGGCCTGAGGCCGAAAACGGGCCATTCCAGCAGACACCACCTCCCCCTGAGGTCATGAGAAGGTCCAGGAGAGGCTATCTGCTCCCGAAGCAAGGGATAGTGCTCCCCCAAAAGGCGGCGCTGACCCGCCTCGGACAGGACTTTTGACTAAAAATTTTTGGCCCGCGTTTCTGCCAGGGGGGGGTCTTTTTCTGTGGGAAGAGCAGCCAGGGCCGGAAAGAGGGGGACGAATTTTCTGGTATTTTTCGGATTGAAATTTTGAAAAATCTTCCGTGCGGGTCATAAAGTATAGGGGGGGTAGGAGTCCCGTCTCCGGGTTTCCCTTTTGGGCCGGGAAGAGGGGC
>VGSX01000092.1 GCA_016874895.1 Deltaproteobacteria bacterium | reverse complement strand
TCTATCCCCTCGTGAGAGGTGACCTCGGCGATCAGTTTATCCAGGTAGGCCTTGACGTCCACCCCCTCGATGGTGCGGTGTAAACGATCGGCCACCCCCCCCAGGACCTTATCTTTTTCTAAAAGAAAAACCCCGAAACCCTGCTGCGCCAGGTTCAGGGCGGCGTTCAGTCCGGCCACGCCGCCTCCCAGCACCAGGGCGCTTTGTTCCAGGGGCAGGGTTTTTTCGGGCAGGGGGTGCAGGCTCAGCATCCGGGCCGCGGCCCGCCGGAGCAGGTCCCTGGCTTTGGCCGTGGCCCGGTCTTTATCGTCGGGATGCACCCAGGCCACCTCCCCCCGGAGATTAACCACCTCCACGAGATATCGGTTGAGGCCGGCTTTTCGGAAAGCCTCGATGATCTCAGGGTCTTGCATCACCGGATGGCAGGCGGCCACTACGGCCCGATCAAGGCGTTCCGCGGCGGCGATTTTGGCCAGATCGGCCAGAGAAGCGGGGGCGCAGTCCAGGGGAAGCCCTGCGGCCACCACCACCCCCGGCAGGGTGGCGGCGTAATTCTGCAATTCCGCCATATCCAGTTGTTCGACCAGGTCCGGCCCGCAGCCGCAGAAAAAGATCCCCAGGCGGCGGGAGCCGGCCGCCGGAGAACTGGCCTGGGGCGCGTCCGGCATCCGAGTCCGGGAATCCGCCGGGAGAATGGCCCGGCAACAGGCCGCCGCGGCCGAGGCCTCGGTGACGGATTCAGGAATATCCTTGGGGGCCTGAAACGCCCCGCAAACATATACCCCGGGGCGGGAACTGGCCACGGGAAGACATGGGTCCGTTATGGGGTAAGCGTGCCGGTCCAGATGGATCCCAAGGCGCGCCGCCAACTCCCGGGCCGGGGCGCTCACCTGGAAACCCACCGACAGCACCACCATATTGAAAAGCTCGGCCTGCTTCTGGCCGTCGGCGTCGAAGTACTCTATCGTCAGGTCGCCATCTGCCCCGGGGGCGATACTCGGAACCCGGTAGCAGAGAAAGCGGACCCCGTAGGCCTCCCGGGCTCGCTGATAGTATTGTTCATAGTCCTTGCCGCAGACCCGCATATCCATATAGAAAATGGCCGCGTCCACTCCCTCGGGCAGCCGTTCCTTGGCGATCAAGGCTTCTTTGATGGCGTACATACAGCATACGCTGGAGCAGTAGGTATGACTGTGGATATCCCGGGAGCCGATGCACTGCAGCCAGGCGATCTTTTTGGGGGGGGTGCGGTCTGAGGGGCGCTGCAGTTGCCCCAGGTGCGGCCCGGTGCCGCTGTACAGGCGCTCATACTCCAGGCTGGTAATGACATTGGGGTGCAGGCCGTAGAGATACTGCTTCATGGCGGCGGGATGAAAGACCTCATTCCCCGGGGCCAGGACCACGGCTGCCACGTGCAGTTCCCGTTCTTCCGGCTGCTCCCCGAAGTTGACGGCAGCCACCGGGCACGCCTCAACGCACAGGCCGCAATCAGTACAGGCGGTGCGGTCAATGGCGAAAACATGGGGCACGGCCTGGGGAAAAGGTAAATAAGCCGCGGCCCGGCGGTCCAGGCCGGCGTTAAACTCATTGATGGCGCTTTCGGGACAGACTTCGGTGCACTTGCCGCAGGCCGTGCATCGGGACGGATCGATGAAGCGGGGGCGGGTCAGCAGCCCGGCCCGGAAATTCCCGGCCTCCCCGTCCAACCTCTGCAATTCCGTATTCGGCATTACCCTAATATTCGGGTGCCGCCCCACGGCCACCCCGCCCCTAAGACAGCCGCTCCGGTCTTCTTCTTTGGGGGCGATGAGGCACATGGCGCAGTCGTTGGTGGGAAAGGTCTTGTCCAACTGGGGCATCAGCCCCCCCAGCAGGGGGGCCCGGTCAATTACATACACCCGGCAACCCGAGGCCGCCAGGTCCACGGCGGCCTGGAGACCGGCCACGCCGCTGCCCACCACCAGTATCGCGCCTGTTCTATTTTCTCCTTGCATTGTCATCCGAATCCCTGGTCTAAAAAGGTTCAAGGTTCAAGGTTGAAAGGTAAAAGACAGGAGGGCGGGGAAAAGCTGCCCGCCCTCGGCGCAGTCCTGAAGAGAAATAGTATCATAAGTGCAAAAATGCTTCCAGGCCTATTGAGATTCAAAAAATTAAAAGTCAAAAAGCCGTAGGGCGGGAAAGCGAAGCGCATCCCGCCTTGGATATGAGAGGATCCCGTGTTCGCCCTTTCCGGCTATTTCCTCAAGGCGATGACCTCATAGAGCCGGTATTCCCCGCTTTTTCCGGGGATGGCGCCGGAAACTTCCTTACCCACCTGAATTTCATCTTTTAAAAGTTCATAAATTATTTTCGAGATCAGAAATCTGGTACCCGCCGGTTTGTTGGCAGCTTCGATGCGGCTGGCCAGATTCACCGCGTCCCCGATCACCGTGCCCCGTTTGTTGCCCGGATATCCCAGTTTGCCGGCCACTACCCGACCGAAATGGAGACCGATGCGGATATCAAAATTCCTGCCGTACAGTTCCCGCAGGTAGGGCGACAGCCGGTTCACCGCCTCCAACATGTCCAGCCCGGCCTGCACCGCCCGCCTGGCGCCTTCCAGAGGCCTCTGGACCTCAAAGAGGGCCATGAACCCATCACCCATATAATTGTCTATCCGGCCTCCGTAACGTTTGACAATATCCCCCATCTGGTTCAGATACAGGTTAAGGGAATAAATTACATCATAGGGCAGCAGGTTGTCTGCAAAGGTGGTAAATCCCTGGATATCCGCAAACATGATGAAAATGTCTTTTTCTTCCCCCAAGGCCGTCAAGACTTCCACCCCCTCGATGAAGATGGAATAGAAGTCCACGTCTTCCAGGTCTTCCACCAGCCTCCTGATATTCACCGGACCGTTTATAGTGGTCTGGCAGGCCAACCGCACCTTGGCTGGCAGATTTAACATCCGGGCGATGTCCTGTTCATGCTGGGTGGGGGGCGAGCAGTGCTCCAGACCCGCCAGCACAATGACCCGGCAGGTGGAGCAGCGGCCGATTCCCCCGCAGACGTTGACGTGAGGCACGCCGGCCGCCAGCAGCGCTTTGAGGATCGTCTCTCCCTCCTGGACCTCTACTTCAATCTTGTCCGGTAAACAATAAACCTTCGGCAATCCTGCCTGCTCCTTCGGGCGTTCCCAAGTACACCTTGGAAACGAGACAAGAATTATTAATTGTTCTCCTGGTTCCCAAGGTGCACTTGGGAACCCCATATCCCGCCAAGCGGTGCTTGGCCACCTCTGTCCTAAACTTGTGGGTAATGCTCAGATCCTAAACCGGCTTCCGGCCTTCCACCAGACAATCCATCCGGTCACCCTGGCGCACCAGCTTGACTTCCCGGAACCCGGCCGCTTCCAGGGTCTCCTGCACTTCGGCAAAGGTGTAAGTGTCGCCTCCCTCGGTGTTCACCAGCATGTTCAGGGCGAACATGGCCCCGGCCGGCGGTTGGGTCCGGCTTTCATCCATGATGTGATCCCGGATGAGCACTACTCCCCCTGGGGTTAAGGCTCGATGGATTTTTTTATACAAGGCCACATTCTGGGCCGGGCTGTTCTGGTGGATAATGGCCGACAGCAGGGCCAGATCGCACCCTGCCGGCAGTTCGTCCTGATAAAAATCTCCCGCGGCCAACTCCACCCGGTCCAGAAAGCCTTCCGACTCCAACCTGGTTTTGGCCATGGCCAGCACCGGGGCAAAATCGAACAGGACGGCCCGCATGGCCGGATTTTGCCTTAAAAAAGCCATGGTGTAGGTCCCCGAGGCGCCGCCGATGTCCAGTAATTTCCGGTAAGGGCTCAGATCGTAGGCCTGGGCGATTTCCGCGGCCAATTCCTGGCCGATGGCGTGCATGGCCCCGATGAAGGCCTCCTGCACTTCGCCCCCCCAATCCCCGATTTTTCTTAAGGCCTCGTTTTTTCCCTGTTTCACCGTTTCGGTGAGCAGACTCCAGTTTTTCCAGATATGATTCAGGTGCAGAATCATGGGTAAAATCGTCTGCGGGTGTTTCCTGGACAGCGGTTCGCTACCCGGGGCCAGCCGGTAACGCCCCTGCTCTTTGCTGAGCAGACCCATGGCAATGAGGCAATCCAACAGCCGGGTAGCCCCCCGTTCATCCAATGAGGCCTCCCGGGCCAACTCCGCCGCCGTGTAATGGCAGGCCTCCAGCCTGGTGAAGACATCCAACTCCGCCGCAGTAAACAGCACCCGGCTCTTCATGTAACACCAGGCGTCCTCTAATATATCCCTCGGCGACAGCATCTCTCGCCCCTCCTTCGAATATTTCGCCTTATTTTAATTTTTCCTTCGGGCAGTTATAGGGTTTATCAGATTATAATGCAGGATTAATCCTAAAAATATTTGAAAAATGACCTGATCGGAAAAAATATTGTTTGAGCGGTTTGGAAATCGTTTCTCATGAATCATTAACGTTACCCTCATGAAAATAAGTTAATATAACCAAAACAGTTTGAGTGGGGGAGGTTTTGTGGTGACCGCCAGAAAAGTTTTATATCGAAGCTGCTTCTGTGTCCTGGCCCTTCTCTGGGCCATTTTAATCCTCTCCGGCCCCCTCCTGGCCGCAGACCCGCCGGTCAAAAATGTCATCGTCCTGATCATGGACGGCTGCAGTGACGAACAACTGACCCTGGCCCGCTGGTATAAAGGGGAGCCGCTGGCCCTGGATGCCATCCGGACCGGCGCGGTGAAAACGCATACCCGCGAAGCGGTCATCGCTGATTCGGCTCCCGCGGCCTCCGCCTATGCCACCGGGGTCCGCACCGGGGGAACCGTCATCAGTCTGACCCCCCAGCGGGAAACCAGCCCGGGGGCTGCACCCGGCACTGGCGACATGGGATTGGAGCCCCGGGCCACGGTCCTGGAAGGCGCCCGTCTCCTGGGCAAGGCCACCGGTATCGTGGTCACCTCCCGCCTCGGTCACGCCACCCCGGCAGCCTATATGGCCCACGCCCCGGCCCGGGACCGGGAATCGGATATCACCGAACAGGCCGTGTACCAGAATATTGACGTGGTGTTCGGCGGCGGGCGGAGATTCCTCCTGCCTGCCAATGCCGGGGGAGCCCGCCGGGACCAGGAGGATCTTACTGCGGTGCTCCGGGCCCGTTCCTCTAGCCTCATCGACAAGGCGGATGAGCTGCAAAATCTGAAAAAACCCAAGGTGTTCGGCCTTTTTGCCCCCAGCCACCTGGAGCCGGAGATCGACCGGCCCCAGTTCGCCCCGGAACAGCCTTCCCTGGCGGCCATGACCCGGAAGGCCATCGAGCTGCTGTCCCAGAACCCCAAGGGTTTTTTTCTGATGGTGGAGGGCTCCCAGATCGATTGGGCCGGCCACGCCAATGACCCGGCCCATCTGCTCAGGGATCTCCTCATATTCGACCAGGCGGTGCAGATAGCCCTGGATTTTGCTGCAAAAAACGGCCAGACCCTGGTTTTGGCCCTGCCCGATCACAACACCGGCGGCATGAGCATCGGCAACCGCCGCTCCGATAATAATTACACCGACATCCGGACCGAGGACCTGATTGCCCCCCTGAAGAAAATGCAGCTATCGGCGCCCGGCCTCTGGCGCCAGGTGGGGGAGGATAAAACCCCGGAAAAAATTAAGGAGGTCGTCCTGCAGTACTGGGGCATTGCCTTGACCCAGGAAGACGCCCAGGAAATCCTGAAAAAGGCCAAGCTGCACGGCAAGGAGGCGCATTACGCCCTGGGCGAGGTCATCTGCCCGAAATACACCCACCTCGGCTGGACCACCCACGGGCACACCGGCGGCGACGTCCCCCTGTTTGCCTTCGGCCCCGGCCGGCCCATCGGCCTGCTGGACGCCCCCGACATCGGGTGGATTACTGCGGCCGCCTTGGGACTTGATCTGGACAAGCTCACCCGGCGCCTGTTTGTTGATGCCCGACAGGCCTTTCCGGGCCAGGCCGTCCGGCTTGACCGCAGCAACCCTGACAACCCTGTCCTCACCATTACCCATCAGGGCCGCCAGGCAACCCTGCCGGTGAACAAAAATAATCTGCAACAGGGTGGTGAAACAACCGAGCTGGAAGGCGTCGTAATCTATATTTCGGACACTGACAGGGTATTTATGCCGTTGCAGGCGGTGCACCTGATCCGGGGCGAGGGCAAGTCCTTGCCCGACATCAGGAATTAGCGTATAATGGCAACGCTGGAAAGGGGATATGCTGCTAACCTTGGGCTCGCCAGGGCAGGCTGGCGCTGACCCCGGTCCACCTCAGCGGGTAATATCCAAAGGAGCGCCGTTTCTCTCTTCCACGGCCCGGACGAACCTGCTCCAGTTGATCCGGTCCCCCAGCTGCCGGGCTTCCACCTGTTTGATGGCGTGCTGCAGCAAATCGGGAATTTTGTGGTATACATCCTCATGAACCTCGATGAAAATGCGCCCCTTTAAAAAGCCGATTTTCACCGGCTCATAAATAATCAGCACCGGCGTGCCCACGGGGGTCAATTCAAAAAGCTCTTTAATATCATCATTATAGTGGCGGATACAGCCATGGCTGACCAGACGGCCCACCCCGAAGTCGGCGTGGGTGCCGTGCAGGCCATAGCTGGTCAGGCCCAGCCAATGGGTGCCGATGGGATTGCCCTCCCCGGGCGGCAGAAAGGATTTGCCGTCATATTTCCATCGCAGGCTGGCCGGGATGCGCCAGCCCGGATTTTCCGCCTTGGACGATATCCGGAAGCGCCCGAAGGGAGTCTTGTGCTCGAAAACGCCGATGCCGATGGGATAGGTCCGCACCTGCCCGGACTCCGGGAAAAAGCGGTAATTGCGCAATTCCGCCACGTTTATGACAATGCCCTCGGGTTTGGCCACCGGGGGCAGGATCCAGCGGCTGGGGATGACCATCTCCTGGTCCTTGGGCAGGTAAAAGTGGTCTAAATTACGGTGAAAACGGGCCAACTCCCAAAAGCCCAAGCCGTACTGCCGGGCAATTTCATACATGTTTTCGTGGAGTTTGAGCCAATGCTTTTGAAATTCCCCCACTACGGTCACCGCAGCGGGATCAACGCCGGTGTCGGTGGCGGGTAGACGATACTGAAAAGGCCCAGCCGCCAAAGCCCGGTCCGGGGACGCGCTTAGTAGCGTCAGAAAAAGGCCGAAACAGAGAAAACGTCGCCACGTCATAAGCTTTCCCTACTATCAGGGTTCACAAGAGATGCGTCGATCCTGGAGTGTGCTTACAAAACCCTAACTATACCCAGTATATGCTAAAAGTACTCCTGGAGAACTAAAAAAAGAGACCTATGGGCAAGAAAAAAACCGACGAAGAAGATTTCTTCGACCCTTTCCCCGAACCGGTGGTGCTCCCCATTGAAGATGTCCTGGACCTGCACACCTTCTCACCCCGGGAAGTGGAACCGCTCCTCCATGATTACCTGGAAGCCTGCCGGGAGCAGGGCATCTTCCAGGTGAAAATCATCCATGGCAAAGGCACCGGCCAGCTCAAGGACCGGGTGCGCCGCATTCTGGCCAAACACCCCCATGTCCTGGCCGTTGCCGACGCGGACCCCCAGGCCGGGGGCTGGGGGGCCACCACCGTGGTCTTGAAACAGCAGGAAAACGGATATGATTGATATTCACACCCACGTCTTTCCACCGGAGATCGTCCGCCAGCGGGAAAATTATTTCGGGGAGGACCCCGCCTTCCGTTGGCTTTACGACTCCCCTCAGGCCAAGTTAAACACGGCAGAAGAGCTAATCCAGGCCATGGCCGATCAGGGCGTAGAGCAATCGGTCATCTTCGGCTTTCCCTGGCGCACCCTGAAGCTCATGCGGCGGCACAATGATTATATTATCGAGGCCCAGCACCGCTTTCCGCGCCATCTCATCGGCTTCGCCTGCGTCAATGCCCTGGAGACGGGGGCCGCGGCGGAAGTGGAGCGCTGCCTGGCCGCCGGGTGTCGGGGAGTGGGAGAACTGGCCTTTTATCACGAAGGTCTGGGGGGGGACATACTGTCGGCCTTGGCCCCCATCGCCGATCTCTGTATGGGCTATGGGGTGCCCCTGCTCCTCCACGCCAACGAACCCGTGGGCCACGCCTACCCCGGCAAGAGCCCCATGCAGTTGGGAGACCTTTATAGCCTCGTCAAGGCCTTCCCCGAGTTGACCCTCATTCTGGCCCATTGGGGCGGCGGCCTGTTTTTCTATAATCTCCTGAAAAAAGAGGTCCCTGCTGCCCTGAAAAACGTCTATTTTGATACAGCCGCGTCGCCTTTTCTCTACCGGCCGGAGATCTACCGCCTGGCCGCGGAAATCCTGGGACCGGAAAAGATCCTGTTCGGCAGCGACTATCCCCTCCTGCCGCCCTCCCGCTATCTCAAGGAGATGCAAGAAGGCGGCTTGTCCCCGGAACACCAGGAGATGATTCTCGGGAAAAACGCTCTGCGGTTATTCGGGGGGTGATGAGGGGGGTGATTACTGAGGGCATGAATAAGGAAGATTTTAATAATTCAATTTTCTGCTCCGAAAGTTCACCATGTAGGGCGGGAAAGCGAAGCGCATCCCGCCTTTGAACTGAGAAATAATCGCTTAACTAATTGTAACTCCCCCACAATGCCAGCGCCCCGGTAAAAACATAAAATAGCCCGAAGGCCACAAAAATCAGCGCGGCGCCGATCTTCACAGGCCGCTCGGGCAACTGCTTGCCTAAAATCCGTCCCACCACGATGGCCAAAGCGTCAGAGAGGACCATTCCGAGAGTGGACCCCAGCCAGACTGGCAGCAGCTCCCGGCCGGCGGCCAGGGTGACTGTCCCCAGCATGGTTTTATCCCCCAATTCCGCCAGGAAAAATGTCACAAAGACGATGATAAAAGGGGATTTGAACCGGGAGGGGCGGTAGTCTTGTTCTTCCAGGGAGTCGCCCCGCAGGGTCCACCAGCCGAAACCGATGAAGGCCAGGCCGGAGAAAAAATAGATCCAGCCCTGGGGCAGCAAATGGCCCGTAGCCCCGCCCAGGGCCACCGACAGGGCATGTACCGCCAGGGTGGCCACAAAGATGCCGGCCAGCACCACCCCGGCGGTATACCGGGTGGCCAGCAGCAGGGCCACCAACTGGGTCTTGTCCCCCAGTTCCGCCAGAAAAATCAGGCTTAGGGACAACCAGAAAGCCTCCATACCACGCCTCCCGCGTCAAAAAAAAAGACTTCTGCACCGATGGTGCAAAAGTCTCGCCGAGCATGTTATTGCCGGTAAGGCCAGGCTTGCGCCAGTGTGTTGACCTTACCCGGAGCAGCTACTCCCCTTTGCTGGTAGAAATATATCTTTTCTCAACGTGAAACGCAATGACCTTTTTTTAAAAAACAGCCCTTCATACCGTTTCCGGTTTCGGGTTTCCACTTTCCGGTTAAAATATTATTTATATCGCCATGGCGCACCTGCACAGACCCCTCTACTCATCCTGCCAGTCCCATCACCTGGGCCAGACCGGGTAGAGGGGCAGTCCCGCCAACGCCATCGTCCCAGCCTGATTTTTTTCCGCTTCATACTGTATAAGTTTCGCACCCGCTAAATCTAAGGCATCCGGAAAAATCGAAGCTTTTTGAAGGAAAAGTATTGAAAATCCCCCCTGCCCCCCTTTAACAAAGGATGAACTAAAGGAACTCTTTATAAAAGTTCCCCTTCTGTATAGGAGGAGTTAGGGGGATTTTTCATAATAGGTGCTCTTAATTCAACAGCATTGACCCTAACCCTCTCTTACAAGGGGAAGAGGAGAATAATGTGAGGATATCAAGATGATACAAAGACAAAGATGAGGGATAGCCAAAAATCCGAGGTTAGGAATTTCCTTTCTTATCGGACAAAAAAACTTGCCAAAGCCGGGGCTTCATGGTAATCATAGAGAAGAGTTCGGGCGGTTAACTCAGGGGTAGAGTGCCATCCTCACACGGTGGAAGTCGAAGGTTCAAATCCTTCACCGCCTACCAGATAAACCAGGGGGTTACGGTTTATGGCCGTGACCCCTTAAGACGCTAAGAACGCCAAGGTTTATTGCTTGGCGTCCTTGGCGTCTTTGGGAGAGCTATCACAGCCCTTTAACGAGCCGAGTAATCCCATCCTTGATCGGTTCTCGCCAAGACGCTAAGAACGCCCAGGTTTATTGCTTGGCGCGCTTGGTGTCTTTGCGAGAGCTATCACAGCCCTTTAACGAGCCGAGTAATCCCATCCTTGATCGGTTCTCGCCAAGACGCTAAGAACGCCCAGGTTTATTGCTTGGCGTCCTCGGCGTCTTTGCGAGAGCTCTCCTCTCCCCGGACGTCGATCTTCCCGGTGACCGCCGCCGAAATCAGGGCGGCGCGGAATTCTTTGAGCTTGTCTATACTTTCTCGGATTTTGGCAATGAGTGCGTTGATTCTTGTGGTTTCTTAATTGTATGACATGTGCCTTTGAGCCGTCAAGGAGATTCAGGCGGATTTCAGTCGGTTAGGCAGTGGCAATATTTTTGCGCTGCCGTCACCGGTAGGCGCTGTATCGCCACTTTTATTGCCACCCTTAACCTGATAAAATAATTCCTCTGTCCGAAACTGAGTGTTAAGCCGAAAGGAGGCAGCCCATGAAAATAGCCACGCTGACCCTGAATCCGGCCATCGACAAGAGTGCTGCGGTGGCCCAGGTGGTGGCCGAACGGAAACTGCGCTGCGACCCTCCCAGCTATGATCCTGGCGGGGGAGGCATTAATGTGTCCCGAGCCATCCGCAAACTGGGAGGCGATTCTTTGGCGTTTTACCTGGCCGGGGGCATGGCTGGAAAGATGCTCCGGGAGTTACTGGATCAGGAAGGCCTGGAGCAGCAAGTCCTCGAACTGGCGGGACCTACACGGGAAAACGTCATTATTCTGGAAAAGTCCAGCGGCCAGCAGTATCGCTTCGGTATGCCGGGACCCACGGTGCAGGAACCGGAGTGGCAGCGATGTTTAGAGGAAATCGAGGTTCTCCTGCCCCGGCTAGATTACCTGGTGGCCAGTGGAGCCCTGCCGCCGGGAATTCCCCCGGATTTTTACGGCCGGCTGGCCAGGCTGGCTCAAAAGCACGACACCCGTCTTATCGTGGACACCTCGGGAGAGTCCCTAAACCTGGCCGTAGCGGCGGGGGTGTTCCTGATTAAACCCAACCTGCGGGAGTTCGCCGAACTGGTGGGAGAGGAGATGGTGGACGAAGTGCAGGAGGAGCGCCTGGCCCGGGAGTTTGTCGCCAGCAACAAGAGCCGGTTCGTGGTTATTTCTTTGGGAGGGGCCGGAGTCCTGGCGGCTTCGCCAGAGGGGGTGGAGCGGGTGCCCGCCCCTGTAGTGCCCCTCAAAAGCAAGGTGGGCGCCGGGGACAGCACCGTGGCGGGAATGGTACTGGCTTTGGCCCGGGGCAAATCCTGGCCGGAGGCCCTGCGCTTCGGGGTTGCCGCGGGCTCGGCCGCGGTCATGACCCCGGGGACGGAACTATGCCGGCGGGAAGATACGGAAAGGCTTTTTGCCCAGATCAGCCAGAGGAGGTCCTTATGATCAATCATGCTCGCTTAGTGACCATCGAGGATTATGAAAAATATGTGGGCCCCGAAAATGTGGACC
>VGSX01000091.1 GCA_016874895.1 Deltaproteobacteria bacterium | reverse complement strand
GTCAACCCGTTGCCAGAGGGATTTTTTGAGAAATCCAAACTGCCGTTTATCTGTGCCCGAGAAGGGCTTGCCGGACCAGAGGCAAGCTTTTCTTTAGAACTTTTTCAACAGACGTGATATCATAACCCTAGTAGGTCAAACAGGGGCAGTTTGATTCCCGCCAGGGCGCGATGGGTTTTTATCACCGCAGAGACGCAGAGGCCGCCGAGGTTTCGCAAAAGTTACCGCTTATCATGTTATCCCCCCCGGTTGGCCTGAGCATTACCCGCAAGTTCGGAAACGGTAGTTTGGCTTGGGGATAACTAAATGGAATTATAAATTAATTTATCCCTCACCCCCACCCTTCCCCCAAGGGGGGATAAGTGAAATGATATCAGTCAGATAAAAAGTTGTGGGTAATGCTAAGCCCGGTTGCCAGGGCTGGCCGATCCACAAGCCACCTTCAGGGGATTTGGATGATTGATACATACTGACAATCAATAGCATACGGAGGAAGGAGAATGATTATGACCTTAACCATGAAATGCACCCTCCTGGCGTCCCTCACGATCATGGTGGCGGCTCTGACGGTTGCCGCCAGCGCCGCTCCCGCGGCCTATAGCTCCAAAGATTTCAGCCGCTTGAAAGGGATGCCAGGATTCAGCGATCAGGCTTTGGACCTGCATTTTACCCTGTACCAGGGATACGTCAAGAATACCAACGTGCTGCTGGAAAACCTGAGCAAGATAGCGGCCAATACTCCCGCCTATGCCGAAATGAAGCGGCGCCTGGGTTGGGAATACAACGGCATGCGGTTGCATGAGCTGTATTTCGGCAATTTGGGAGGCGACGGCAATATCCCCCCGAACAGCAGGATTGCCAAGCGCCTCGTGGAGCAGTTCGGCAGCCTCAAGGCCTGGTCCGATGATTTCAAGGCCACCGGCGCCATGCGGGGCATCGGCTGGGTGGTGCTTTATGAAGACCCGGCCACCGGACGGCTGATCAACACCTGGATCAACGAGCATGATGTGGGTCATCTGTCGGGGGGGCGTCCCTTGCTCGTCATGGACGTTTTCGAACATGCCTTTATCCCGGACTACGGCTTAAAGAGAGCTGAGTACATCGAGGCCTTCTTTAAAAATATCGACTGGCCGGCGGTGGAATCTCGCCTGGGCCAGTAAAAAAGTTTCCGGGTAGGCGTTCAGCTATCAGCAATCAGCTTTCAGCAAAAACAATGGGTTAGGGAAACTAAGCGAAAAACCAGTGATCCGCCACCTTAGAATAACTATTTCAATCTAAAGCATTAGCTGACGGCTGTAAGCTGACCGCTGAACGCTTACGTTTTCAGGTTTCGGCAGTGGTGAGCGGCGGGCAGGGCTTCCCTTTCCCGCACCCCTTCCGATGAATTTTGGACTTTGGGCTAGTTAAACAAGTACTTATTTATGGAAAGGACGGAAACCATGGCGACTTTTATCATGTTCGGCACGTATTCGGCGGAGGCCCTGAAGGGCATGAGCCCCGCCCGGACCCAGCAGATCACCGATGTAATAAAAAAATTCGGCGGCGAGGTTCAGGGCCTGTATGCCACCCTGGGAGCCCAGGATCTGGTGTTTATTCTCACCCTGCCCGGAATTGAACAGGCCATGCAGGTATCCGTGGCCCTGAATAAAATGACCGGCATTTCCTTTGCCACGGCCCCGGCGGTCACTGCGGCGGAATTCGACAAGATCATGGCCGCGGTGTAACCCGGCCCCGCAGCCAGCCTCACAATGTCACAAAACCAGACCGACTCAATCCCCCGAACGGGGGATTGGGGCGGCCATGGCTGCTCCCATGCCCTCCACCAGAAACCGGAAACCGGAAAACCAAAACGCCCTTTATTGCCCCGAGTGCAACCGTAGGCTCAGCCTGGAGCATCACGCCGAACTGGTGTGCGACGGCCAGGTCTGGTGCCTCGCCTGCCGCCAGTACCACCCGGAGCTGACCACCAGCCGGGAATTTCCCGAACTTATGGACTGGGCTGCGGCCATCTGCACCGCCTTTGACCAGAACCAGGTATGGATGCTGGAAAATCCCGAGGCCCGGTATAACTGGCGCCTCTATTGGGAGGACGACAGATGCCTGCTGGCCGAAGCCTATCATGACCAGCGGACCATCCTCTTATACCCGCCGGGAATGCGCCTCACCAGCCTGTGCCACGAACTGGCCCACATCTTCACCGGCCAGGATCATACCCCGGCTTGGGCCGAGACCTTTGCAATCCTGGTGGCTTGGGTAAAAAACCGGCTGCTGGGGTGATACTACCGGCAGTGTGCCGTAATTGAGTTTTTCACCCTCACCCTTTACCCTCAAGGGAAAGGGAATAAAAAGTCTCTGGTCCGGGCATACCAGAATCATGCTTAAAAAGGGAAATATTAAGAAAAGAACTCGTCTATTCCTTGCTCTTTGGTCGGTATTCCCTGGCGCAGCCCATCCTGCTCCGCCCTGGCGAAAATGGATTCGGGGCCTCAAGCTGAGAGTTTGAATGCTTGATTTACTTCTGCCTTCCCCTCCTTGACGATAACAAATGGATGGCGCTTAACCGATGAACGTACCGAAAATTCTGACCTCAATGAGTTTTTGGGGGCTGGGCCTCTTCATGGCCCTTGCTCCTTCGGCAGCGGCGACGCTCTATGAAGCTGGCCATGACCAAAATCTATACGGCCACCTGTACCAGGGTGATGTCCCTGAGATTGGCAGTATGGCCTGCTGTCCCACTGCCGCCATCAATTCCTTCACTTTTTTGCAAAATAAGTACCCTCTGGTCTATGAAACCTCGTTGGCCTCAAAGCCTCCGACCAGCAGCGATGTCCAGGCCATAGCTGGCCCCTCCTTTATGAATACAAGTATTGCCGGAACCTCCGATCCCCTGGTATTCTGGGGAAGATACTTATATATAGAATCCCGGTCGCCCTTTCAAACCCACTATGCCTGTCAGGTGTCGATGCGCCATGGTCAACCCATGCATGGCGATACAGACGATGCGGCATGGCCCATAAATCGGCCCCTCCCCATATACCTGGAGAATGCCCCGGGGCCGGTAGCGGTCCCCACCTGGCAATTTTTATTTCAGAACTTGCAGCAAGGCTCAGATGTAGGAGTCGGGATAACCTTTTTGAAAGCTGACGGCTCGGCTTCAAATAGCGGGCACTGTTTAACCCTAAATAGTTTCTCTTTTGATGATAAAAATAATAACGGCATCATCGATAAGGGGGAAGGGAAGGTTTCCTTCGTGGACCCTGCGGAAAGTGAAAAGAAGGAGGTCTCTTACGATATTTGGCATAACGCCGACCCCGGACTCTTGAGCGGCTATCCGTACGTGATGCTGAATTATGGCCAGTTCGGTGCACTCCTGGATTCGGCGTTGGCCCAATACCCGAAGCCGCAGGCCATTCCGGATACCGTGGAGGCCGGCAATATACTGTTGCTGACTACCAATGCCCCTTACGGAACGCTGACCTGGCGCGGCGGTGTCCTTTATGCCATTGACCCCCAGACCACCTGGAACAAAAACCTGATACTAGGGGCCGAGAACGGCATCATGGAAAACGTCTCTACCTGCACCCTCACCGGGACCATCTCGGGGACGGGCATCCTCCACAAGATGGGCGGCGGCACTCTTTTCCTGCGAGGCATCAACTCCTACAGCGGGGGCACCAGACTACTGGAGGGCACTGTCAATATTGTCCGGGGGGAGAATTTGGGCAGCCCGTTGGAAAGCTTAGTTTTTGAAGGAGGAACTTTGCAGAGCGGCGCCGACCTCACTTTAGCCAGGCCCATACTATGTAATCCTATTATGGGCCAACAGCTCTTGCCGACCTTTAATACTTTTGACACCGGCAGTTATGTTGCTACCTGTACCGGTCCCTTAACTGGCAATGGCAATCTGTTGCAAAAGGGCCAGGGGACCATTATCTGGAAGGGCGACGGTGCGGCTTTCACTGGAAATTATACCTTGGCCAGCGGCACCATGATTATGGAGGGCACCCTCGGTATTGGCAATGATTTTAGCAAGTGCATCGTAAACCCCCAGGGTATCTTGAAGGGGTCCGGCACCCTGGCCATGAAGGTGGAAAATGAGGGTACCATCAATCCCGGCAACTCGGTGGGCACCTTGACAGTGGCAGGTGGGTTCGACCAGTTTGCCAATGGCCGCCTGGAAGTGGAAGTAGCCTCAGCTACAAGCTTCGACGAGCTTGTCATAACAGGAAATTTTGGCGTCGCGCGTCTGGACGGCGCCTTGAGGCCAGTACTGCTTAATGGCTACCGTCCGCCCTCACACACAGTCTTTCAGGGAATCGTCACGGCTGGATATTTATACGACTATACTTTCGCTGCCATCGAAAATAATACCCCAATCCTGACCTGGCAGGTTCTATATTCGGACACCCAGGTGAACTTGACCCTCGCCCGGGACTACGCTAAGCCCACGCTGGGCTTGACCCCGAACCAGCATGCAGTGGGGACCATGTTCAACGGAGTGGCCGATACCACCCGCGGCGACTTGGCAGACGCACTGAACACCCTGGATAACTTGCCCTCCGGCGGCGCGGTGGCCAACGCCTATCAGCAGATTTCGCCGGATAAGGTGGCAGCCCTTACCACCCTGGCCTTTGCCGGGGGCAACCTGCAGAAGAAGGGCTTGTCACAGAGAATCACAAACCTGCGGTTCGGCAACCGGGAGTCGGGGGTGCCAGGCGGCTTCCCGGGCTCCTTCAACCTCAAATATGCACAGGCCGCAGGACTGCTGCTGGCCTACAACTCCACCAGCCTGTCGGGGATGCTCAGCGGTGAGAAAAAGGCAGGCTTGGCTCCCCCTGAGGGCCGTTGGGGCGTATATCTCGACCCGGCCATGGTCCTGGGGACCCAAAAGTCATCAACGAATCAGACTGGTTTCGACTTTACCATTGCAGGAGTCAACGCCGGGGCCGACTACCGAGTGCGAGACGACCTGTTGGTGGGCCTGGCCTCCGGCTACGCTTACACCGATGCTGATTTTCAGGGTTACGGCGGCCAGGTGACTAACCACACCTGGCCACTCACCCTCTATGCCGCCTATCTCCCGGAAACTTTCTACGCTTACGGCTCCTTAGGCTATGCCCTTAACCTCTTCAACCTGCAGCGCCACATCTCCTTTGCCACCATCTCCCGCAGGGCCAGGAGCAACCCCATCGGGCACCAGCTAAACGCCTACGGGGAAGCGGGCTACGACTTCAAACTGAAGCAAGTGGTGGTGACCCCCGCAATGTCCCTGGCTTATGCCAAGATCTGGGTGGACAGCTTCACGGAGAGCGGCGCCAATTCTCTGAACCTGAAGGTCGTCAGCCAGAACGCCGACTCGCTGGAGACGGGAGTGGGGGGAAAGGTGGCTGTCCCCCTGAAGCGGCACACGTACACAGTGGTGCCCCAGGTGTATGCCTTCTACCAACACGAGTTCAGGAACAACAGCCGGGGATTGAACGCCAGCTTGAGCCAGGGAAGCAGCACCTTCACCTTCACCACGACCCAGCCGGGGCGGGACTTCGCAGTGGTGGGCGGTAACGTCAACCTCTTCAAGAAAAATTTCTCCACCTGCGTCAACTACAATGCCGAGGTGGGGCGGAGCAGATACACGGCCCACTACATCGGCGCCGGCCTGCGCTGGGAGTTTTAAGCAGCACCCCGCCCCGCCATTCTGAGGACTTTAGGGCAGGCAGGCCGGCTTGTCCTGGGTTATCCGGTCCGGCAGGTTATAGCCGCAGAAATAATATGGCAGGGCGCAGGCTGCTTCTTGATAAACCAGATACCAGCAGCGGAAACAGCACTCCGGAATTTCATCCACACAAGAAAAGGGCAGGCCCTGCCGCCCGGTCCGAAAATCCTCCGCTGTTATCATCTCGGTATATCCTCTAGAACCATTAGATTCATTCTTGGCCGGTGGAAAATAGACCAGTCCGTGCTATGATAGAACGGGCGGGCCCCTGGGCCCGCCCCACCGGATTGTCCTGAATGTGCGGCAATATTCGCCAACATTTATTTGCGCTTGATGATCACCAGGGAGCCTGGCTCCACTAAATAATACAGTTCTCTGATATGTTTATTGGTCAGGGCAACGCAGCCCTCCGTCCAATTTTCACCCAGGAGGTTTTTTAAATCGTCCTCGGTGCCATGAATGCCGATTTCCCCCCCGATCTGAGCAGTTAAGGGTATCTTGCCGCGTCTTTTGGCCTCGGCAAAATTCAGCCAATTTCTGGTGTTAGGATAGTCCAGGAGGATAAATTTACTCCACTTGTGGTGGGGAAATTTGGTCACCACCCGATAGATCCCTTCGGGGGTGCACTTATCACCCTGCATGAGCTTGTCATTTCTGGGATTATGCCCCAACACCACCGGGTAAGATTTTATGGGCGTAGCGCCTCTAAAGACGCTCAGGGTGCGACCTTCTTTGCGCACCAGCACAACGGTGGGTCTGGCGCCGAGACCGAGATGATTCTCGGCCAGAATGTTTTTCACCACCTTCTGGTCGGCAGCAAACTTCGGGTCAATTTTCTCCTCAGCCACCCCCACTTCTTCCACTTCTTCCGGCGGGAGGGTGGTGACAACCTGCTTCTTACTCCCGCAGCCGCCGATAATGAGCAATAACGAAATGATACACAGAAATAACCACATTCTCCTCATAATCCCCCCCTTAACTACCCCGACCAATCCTGGCACCGTTGTCACCGGCCGGTGAGACCATCTCCCCCGGAGCCCGCTGCTCCTGATGCACCGGCCGCAACCAGAATTTCAAGAGTAATAAATAGGTTATAAAATCAGAGCATTAGGCGATTTCATAACGATATGCTTCCCTTATCTCTGATACCATAAACATCCTGTTTTGACAAGGGGAATCGGCGAGGGGTAGCGGGGGAAAAGTTGCTCTCCTGCCTGCGTTTCGGACAGGTAAACACTACAACGACATATAAATATTGACAAAGAGTAGAGCAAAGTTTCGAAGAAACCAAAACGGAACTGGGCATGGACCACTATGAAGTAAGAAAATATCCCGGCTGGCATCATCTACAATGGATAATCTCATCGATCTAGTGGCTGATATTCAGAGAAAAAATTACCGGGCCTATATCTCTCATCGGAAAAAAATAACTGATCAATAAATTAAATGATGTTGTAGTGTTGATCCCTCTCCCTCTGGGAAAGGGTTAGGATGAGGGAATATAGTGAGTTATTTCCATGGCTCGCAGGTGACTTGTAAGTCATGAAAATTACTTTCACAGGAGGTATGCCCCTGGCCTCGGCGCCCTGAGGCTTTGAACCTTGGACTTAGGACTTCCTGGCTCAAAAAAAGCATTGCGTTAGCCCGCCCCCCAATCTGCCCATTGCCTCTATAATCCTTTTCTGCTATATTTTTTTACCAATATCGACATACTACCCTTATGGTTGATATCAAAGGCATTCTTTTTCATGGTGTCTGTCATGAAAGGATCCGCAATGCATCTTAAACTGCCGCTCCGTCTGTTGCTGCTCCCTCTGTTGGCTGCACTCGCCGTCCTGGTCGTAATCTTGGGCGCCGGCGCCTGGGAGGAGAGGGCCTGGGCGGCCGAAAGGCCTGTTATGGTTAAGCTGGAGACTTCCCTGGGAGATATCGTTCTGGAACTGTACCCGGATAAATCCCCGGTGACCGTGGAAAATTTCGTCCAGTACGTCAAGGACGGCTTTTATGACGGCACAATTTTCCACCGGGTCATTAAGAACTTTATGGTTCAGGGGGGCGGCCTGGACGACCAGATGAATCAGAAGGCAACCCGGCCCCCCATTAAAAACGAGGCCGACAATGGCCTGGCCAACGAACCTTATACCATTGCCATGGCCCGCACCGCCGCGCCTAACTCCGCCACCTCCCAGTTTTTCATTAATGTAGCCAACAACCGAAACCTCAACCACAGTGGGAAAAGTCCCGCCAACTGGGGCTACGCCGTGTTCGGCAAGGTGGTTCAGGGAAAAGAGGTGGTGGACAAAATCAAGGCGGTTCCCACCACTTCCAAGGGTTTTTATGCCGATGTCCCGGTGGAGCCGGTAATCATCACCCATGCCACGGTGCTGGCAGAGGAATCGGAGGGTTGATAAAATACCCCCGCCCCCTAATCCTCAAGGGAGAGAGGGGATAAATTATTCACCGCAGAGACGCCGAGGAAATAGTCCGCGCCCTCTGCAGTGATAAAAAACGAATGATGCGCTTTACTCTGCCGATAACTAAACTCCTGCTGAAAATCGGTGCGGAATTGCCTCTTAAAGCATCATAACCTATTGTATTAGCTTGATATATTATTTTTTTGGATATTTCAATTATTTTTATTGACGACCACCTCAAAAGAGTTATCATTTACCCTTAACGAGCCTGTTTAGGCTCGCTTATTTTATTGCCTCGGAGGAGGTGGAAGGCGTTGAAGAAGGTTTTATCATTTATTCTGGCGTTATTCTTTACCCTTGGTGTGGCCGGCGCCAGCACGGCCCAAATGGCTGCTCCCGGTGAGCCGCCCGTCCCCGGAGCGGAGCAGGCCGCTCCCCAAAAGGCCAAAAAGGCTAAAAAGGCTAAAAAGGCTAAAAAACCCAAAAAGGGGAAAAAAGCAAAGAATCCTGCTGCATCCCCACAATAATCCTGCCGCCCTGTTGGGCTATCGAAAAGGCTGGTCCCCTGGACCAGCCTTTTTGTGTGCCGAGCATGCACAACAGCTCGGAGGTGAGAGTCCTCTACCCGACCTGATGGAGGTGAAGGGTTAGCGAAGCACCGGGTACGGACCCATACGCCCGGTGGTGTGACAGGGAAAGCCCGTGAGGGCCTACCTATGTCGATTCTGCCAAGCTGTGCTTGGCCACCGCTTTACCTGGTAAATAGAACTTGGCTTTTTTCGAGGGAACCGGAGGGTTAATAAAGTTCAATTGTAGGCGTTCAGCTATCAGCAATCAGCTTTCAGCAAAAACATTGGGTAAGGCGAAATAATCGAGAAGCCAGCGAGCTGCCATCTCGAAATAACTATTTTAATTTAAAGCTTTAGCTGACCGCTGAACGCTTACGTTCAATTTAATTGATCAGTATTGGAACTTACTGAGCAGCAACTAAAAACTGACCACTGGCCACCAGCCACTAACCACTGCCGCCCGAACTCTCGCGTTGCAATCCCCCGCCGGACTGGTTAAAATAGGGACATTAAAAAAATTTCCAACTTTATCCGATGCCTGCCGCTAAAAAACGAAAAAAGAAGGCTCCTGCCCCAACCCGGAAGGTGACGCCGCCGCCCGAAGGGGCCCCTGGCCGACGCCTCAGCCAGGAGATGTTCGCCCTCATTTTGCTGGTCCTGGATGTCTTTCTCATTCTAAGCCTGGTCTCCTACAACCCGGCGGACCTGCAGGTTGGGGCGGCGACGGCCAAGGTAGCGGGGGTGTCTAATTGGGCCGGTAAGGTGGGCGCCCTCACGGCCGGCTGGCTGATGGGCGGCATCGGCCTGGCCGCCTTCTGGCTCCCCATAATGCTCAGTTGGCTGGCCCTGCAGTGCTACCAGGGAACCTTACGGGCCATCTCTCCCTGGACCGTCTCGGCCTATCTGGCCCTGCCGCTGGCCAGCGCCGGCTTGGTGGCTTTAGGCTGGCCCGTGATTTCCTGGGGCCAGGGTTCGTTGCCGGGGGGAGGCACGCTGGGGAAGTGGCTGGTGGGGCAGTTACAGCCGGTTCTTAATCTGGCCGGGAGCCTCCTGGTGTTGGCCGCCGTGGCCCTGGCAAGTTTCATGGGGATTACCCGCCTGTCGTATGTGGCCCTGCTCGGGCGGGTGGGAGACTGGTTCGGGAATCTGGCCAGACCCCGCCGGATTCCTCAGACGACAGAGAACCCGGATATGGCAATTGACCGTCGACCGGTGTCACCCCGAATAGCCACCCCGGAAATCGACCGCCCGGCCAGTCCGGAAACGCCACCCACGCTTGCCCAGCATCAGGCGGCACTGCCGGTAAACGCCGCTGCAGCCATAGCCCCCCCGAATCAGGCGGCGGCCGGGGGAGGCGGGGAACCGGCTCCTAAACGCCCGAAAAAAACCAAAGCGCCGCCCCTGAGCCATTTCCAGTTGCCGCCCCTGGATTTTCTCTCCCCGCCGCCTCCCTATGATCACCAGGTCCAGGAGGAGGCCCTGCTGGCCCAGGCCCGGAAGCTGGAGAACACCCTGATGCACTTCGGGGTGGAGGGCAAGGTGGTGGCCATCCGCCCGGGTCCGGTCATCACCATGATTGAATTCGAGCCGGCCCTGGGCGTCAAGATCAGCAAGGTAACCGGTCTGGCCGATGACCTGGCCCTGGCCCTCAAGGCTCTGTCCATCCGCATCGTCGCGCCAGTGCCCGGCAAGGCCGTCATCGGCATCGAGGTCCCCAACCCCAAACGCCAACTGGTCACCCTCCGGGAGGTATTGAGCCACGAGGTCTACCACAAATCCGCCTCCCGACTCACCATTGCTTTGGGAAAAGACATCACCGGCCAGTCCATTATCACCGACCTGGCCAAGATGCCCCATCTGCTCATCGCCGGGGCCACCGGCACCGGCAAGAGTGTGGGCCTCAACGCCATGATCATCAGCATCCTCTATAAGGCCACCCCGGAGGAGGTGCGCTTCCTCATGGTGGACCCCAAGCGCATCGAACTATCCACTTATGAGGGTATCCCTCACCTTTTACACCCCGTGGTCACCAACCCCAAGGTGGCCACCACCTCCCTGCGCTGGGCCGTGGATGAGATGGAGCGGCGCTACGGCCTGCTCTCCGACCTGGAAGTGCGGAACATCGAGAACTATAACCAGAAATTGATCAAAGAACAGAAAGTTTACACCGATGACGAAGATGAGCCGCGGCTGCGCCTGCTTCCCTATATCATTATTATCATCGATGAACTGGCCGACCTGATGTTGGTGTCCTCCCGGGAAACCGAGGAGTACCTCATCCGCCTGGCCCAGAAATCCCGGGCCGCCGGCATCCACTTGATCCTGGCCACCCAGCGGCCCTCGGTGGACGTCATCACCGGCCTCATCAAGGCCAACTTCCCCACCCGGATTTCCTTCCAGGTCTCCTCCAAGGTGGATTCCCGCACCATTCTGGACACCATCGGGGCCGAACGGCTCCTGGGCATGGGCGATATGCTCTTTATTCCCCCCGGTACCTCACGGCTGAACCGCATCCACGGGGCCTACGTCTCCGAGGAAGAGGTCAAACGGGTGGTGGAATACCTGAAAACCCAGCAGGCCCCGGTTTTTGAAGTGGGCATCATGGAAATGCAGGAGGAGGAGGCCAAGGAAGAGGAGATGGGCGATAAGGATGACAAGTACGCCGACGCCATCGAAATCGTGGCGGAAACCCGGCAGGCTTCCATTTCCATGCTCCAGCGCCGTCTGCGCATCGGCTACAACCGGGCCGCCCGCATCATCGAAATGATGGAAAAAGAGGGTTTGGTGGGCCCCTCCGACGGCATCAAGCCCCGGGAGGTGTATGTCCCCAGGCGGTGATAGAATCCTTGTCTGTCAGGAGATTATCTACAGTGGTCATGCCGTTCACCGATTTAAAAGACAGGGAAGAGGGAAGAGGGAAAAGGGAATTCCCTCTTCCCTGTCTTTTTGTGATTACTGCTTATGTTCCAGACCCAGGCCTTTGGCAGGCTGATTTCAAAACCAGGAGATAGGAATGCATTGTATCATCTGTAAACATGGGCAAACCAACCCCGGTAAGGTCACCGTCACCCTGGAGCGGGCCGGGAGCATCATTATTTTAAAAGAAGTAACCGCCGAAGTTTGTGAAAATTGCGGAGAGTACTATTTATCCGCAGAGGTGACCGCTTATCTGCTCCAACGTGCTGAAACAGCGGACCAAAACGGAGCCGAGGTGGAAATTTTGCGGTATGCGGCCTGATTGCCATGCCTGTTAACCGACTCGGACTGC
>VGSX01000090.1 GCA_016874895.1 Deltaproteobacteria bacterium | reverse complement strand
CACCGTCATCGTGGTGGAGCATGATCCGGAAACCATCAACAGCGCTGATTTTGTGGTGGATATGGGTCCGGGCGCGGGCAATCAGGGCGGTGAGGTGGTGTTCAGCGGTACGTCCGGGGAATTGGCGGCTCATCCGGATTCTTTAACCGGCATGTATCTGTCGGGCCGGCGCACCATCCCGGCACCCCCGAACAGGCGCATTCCCACAGATTATCTTATCCTGGAGGGCGCCCGGGGCCACAACTTGAAAGACGTCACCCTGAAATTGCCTCTCGGGGTGCTAACCTGCGTCACCGGGGTATCGGGATCGGGGAAAAGCACCCTGATCATGGATACATTATATAAATGCCTGTGCCAGAAGCTCTATCGGGCCAAAGAGCGTCCCGAGCCCTTCAGCCAATTTCAGGGTCTGGAAAAAATCGACAAGGTGATCAACATCGATCAGAGTCCCATCGGCCGGACGCCGCGCTCCAACCCCGCCACCTATACCGGTCTGTTCACCCTGGTGCGGGACCTGTTCGCCAGGGTCCCGGAGGCCCGGGCCAGGGGCTATAAGCCGGGACGCTTCAGTTTTAATGTCAAGGGCGGGCGCTGCCAGAATTGCGAGGGGGATGGCATTATAAAAATTGCCATGCACTTCCTTCCCGATGTGTACGTCAAATGCGAGGTCTGCCAGGGGAAGCGCTTCAATCCCAGCACCTTGGAGATAAGGTTCAAAGGAAAAAACATCGCCGAGATCCTGGAGATGACCGTGGCCCAGGCCCAGACCTTTTTTCAGGATATCCCCGGATTGCGGACCAGATTCGATACCCTGGTGGAAGTAGGGCTGGGCTACATCCAGTTAGGACAACCGGCCACGACTCTATCCGGCGGCGAAGCCCAGCGCATTAAGCTCTCCCGGGAGCTGAGCAAGCGGGCCACCGGCCGGACCTTGTACATCCTAGATGAGCCCACCACCGGGCTGCATCTGGCCGATATTGAAAAGTTGCTGCTTGTCCTGGACAAACTGGTGGCCGCGGGCAATACCGTGGTGGTCATCGAACACAACCTGGAGGTCATTAAGACTGCGGATTTCTTGATTGATTTAGGGCCGGAAGGAGGGGACCGGGGGGGCCGTCTGGTGGCCTGGGGAACCCCGGAAGAGGTGGCCGGGTCGGAAATCTCTTACACCGGACGGTTCTTGCGCCCCATCCTGACCTAAACCGCCTCCATGGTGAGGTGGTAGGCCAGATTGTCCAGTTTGACGGTGAAGTCCACGTTGTCCACGATGAACCCTTCCGGCATTTGAATCTGCACCGGGGCAAAATTGAGGATGGCCTTGATCCCAGCCGCCACCAAAAGACGGGCGGTGGCCTGGGCCTGGGAGGCGGGTGTGGCGATGACGCCTATTTCAATCTGTTTTTCCTTGACGATGGCCTCAAGTTCATCCATGCCGTGAATCATCTGCATGCTGGGCAAACGCCGCCCCACTTTTTTGGGGTCCACATCAAAGACCGCAACGAACTCATAGCCTTGTTTGAGGAAATTTTCGTGGGCCACCAGCGCCAACCCCAAATTGCCGATGCCGATTAAAGCCATGCGCCAGCGGCGGTTGAGCCCCAGGATTTTCTTGATCTCGAATAATAATTCCTTGACAAAATAACCTACGCCGCGCACCCCGAATTCGCCGAAGTAGGCCAGATCCTTGCGGACCTGAGCGGGATTGACACCGCATTTCTGGGCCAGCTTGTCTGAGGCGATGATATTGACCTGACCGTGCATCAAGTCTTCCAAGGCGCGGGAATAAAGGGATAATCTTGTAATGGTGGCCGAGGGAATTTTTGAAAATTTCATGGAATTTTCTATAAATAGAAAATAATCAACGCCATTTTATGTGATTGTTTGCACAAGAATGGTTTTAAAAAGAGGGGCCACGGGTGGCCCCTCTGCAAGGTTAAGCCATCTTCCAGCTTACATCTTCAGACCAAGGGCGCCGGCAATGGGTTTGGCCATGGGGTAGGCGTAGAGGATGATCAACGCCACGACCAGGGCGTAAATACACAGAGATTCGATGAGAGCCAAGCCGATGAGCATGGTCACGGTGATTTTACCGGAGGCCTCGGGGTTGCGGGCGATACCTTCCACAGCGCTGCGGATGGCCAGCCCCTGGCCGATGCCGGTGCCGAAAGCGGCAATGCCGATGCCAAAACCGGCCGCGGTTACGGAAGCGGCGAAAAAGCCGCCCAGGCCGGCCGCGCCGCCGGCTTCAGCAGCCATGGCCAAGGTGGCCAGGCCCAGGGTGAACAACATGGTCATTCCGGCAATCATCAGTTTTTTCATTACAAAAAACCTCCTAAAAAGTGATTATATAGTGAAGTGGCCTTCTTCCGAGATTAATGGGCTTCTTCCATGGAACCGGTGAAATACATAATGGACAGCAGGGCAAAGATAAACGCCTGAACCGTACAGGTAAAGATCGCCAGGAACATCATGGGCAAGGGGGCCAGGAAGGCGCCGGCCAGCATCAGCAGGATGGCCAGGACCAGGTCTTCACCCATAATATTACCGAAAAGACGTAAGGTCAGGGACATGATCCGGGCCAGGTGGCCGACGACCTCGATGGGGAAGAAAAGGGGCGCCAGGGCCGGGATGGGTCCCAGGAAATGTTTGATATATTTGACGCCATGGTATTTGATACCTAAATAATGAGTAAAAACAAAAGTACACAGGGCCATGGACAGCGTCGTGTTGATGTTTGCCGTGGGCGAAAAGAACCCCGGGATCAGGCCCACGAGGTTGCAGATCCAGATGTAAAGAAAGAGCGTGGCGATGTAAGGGAAAAACGCCCGGCCTTCCTCGCCGGTGATGTCCACCATGAATTCTTCCAAACCACCGACTATCAGTTCAAAAAAGCTCTGCCCTCCGCCTGGCACGACGGCCTGGGGCTTGGCGGCCAAATAGCCTACTCCCACCAGGAAAGCCATGATCAACCAGGAATAGGTGACGTGTGGGGGGATGTGGAGTCCCACCATCCCAAACAGGACATCAAGGAAGAGAATTGGATGTTCCATGAACTAGTAACGCCTCCTTAAGAATAATCTTCCGAAACTCTACAAAAAAAAATCTTCCGGGACTCTAAGATACCTAAGACGAATAAGGTGAGCACCACCGTGGACAATCCCACCACTAAACCGAAGATGTTCACCCAGCCGGTTCTTACCAGAACGAAAATGATGACCGCCAGGACAATGAAACGGATCACGTATTTCAAAGTCATGAAAGGCACGGCCTGCCTACCCTCGTTCTCCCAGTCGTCTTGACTTGTCCAGCCGCGGTTGAGGGTGGAGTGGAGAATGTGGGCCATAAAGTAAAAATTCAACACGGCCAAAAGACCTCCCACCAGGATGCCGATGGCAAACTGCTGGCCCAGCCACAGCCAGCCCGAGACCGTCAAAACGGCCAGGATGGCCCAGCTGGTGATTTTCATGGTGCGAGGGGTTAACAATTCTTTAGTCATATTACATCTTGGTGCGTTTGCCCATGATATAGAGGTTGCGAAAGCCGGCGATGATGCCGACGATGAGGCCGAGATAAAAAAAGAGCATGTTATCGAAGACCTGGGAGAGCCAATAGCCGATGCCGCCCCCGATGGCAATGGCAAAAACCAGGGCAAAACCGATGGCGCTGGCCTTGTAACCGCCGGAAAATAATTCTTTGAGGAACTGTTTGGTTTCTTCCTTCACGGTCCTTATCCCAGGGCACCGGCCATGAGGCCTCGTGCAAAAACTCACAAAAGGAATTATCACACTGCCACCCTGAAGTCAATCTTTTTTTCCGGAAAATACCAGGAGGCCGGAGCAAAGGGCTCAGGGGCGGACCACCGGCAGTTCGATGACGAAAGTGGCGCCACCACTGGCGCTGGCGTCGGCATAAATGCGGCCCCGGTGTTGTTTGATGATACCGTAGCTGATGGACAGCCCCAGACCGACGCCCCGTCCCACCTCTTTGGTGGAGAAGAAAGGGTCAAAGAGGCGGGGCAGATGATCAGAGTGAATGCCAGGACCGGTGTCGCTGAGGCGAATTTCCACGGCCCCCAGGGTATTCTGACGGGTGGTGACGGTGAGCCGCCCCTGTCCGCCCATGGCGTCCCCGGCATTCATGAAAAGATTAATGAAAACCTGTTCCAGTCTGCTTTTATCTCCCATTACCGGAGGTAAGTCCGCAGCCAGATTTTTATCAAGGCTGATGTTCTGGAAACTGAGGTGATTTTCCACCAGATGGAACATCTCGGTTATCAGGGCATTGATGTCCACGGGTAGTTGGCGGTACGGCAGTTGCCGGGAAAAATCCAGCAAGCCCTTGATAATTTCCTTGCAACGCATGGCTTCCTTGATGATTTTCTCCACCTGGAGACGTTCCGGATTTTCTGGGGCCAGATCTTCCAGCATCAAATAACTGTAGACCAGGATGGCGCCCAGGGGATTGTTGATTTCATGAGCCACCCCGGCGGCCAACTGACCCAGGGCGGCCAGCTTTTCGGAGCGGGCCAGCTGGTCTTCCAGACGTTTTTTATCCGTAACGTCGCGCACGTGGGTTTGAAAGACGGGGTAACCTTCAAAGCTCGTGGGGAGGGAGCCCACCTCGATATCGAACTCGCTACCGTCTTTTTTCAGGCCCTTGATCTCGAAGATGCGGGGCCGCTCAAAACGCCGGCTGATTTCCCGGAGATGCCGGAGCAGCGCCGCATGGTAAATAGGGCTGATGAGGCACAGCAGATTAACACCGGCCAGTTCCTCGGGGTGCGAGTAGCCGAACATCTGGAGTAAAGAAGAGTTGGCGAACAACACCCGGTCCTGGGTATGCAGGGCGATGCCATCCAGGGAGGTTTCCACCAGGTGGCGGTATTTCCGTTCCGATTCTTTGAGGTTTTGGGCCAGCCGCTCCCGTTCGGTGATATCCAGCATGGCCTGCACCGCGCCAATTATCTGCCCCTGATCACTGAAGATGGGGGAGGCCATGAGAAAAAGATGCCGCTCACTGGCCCCCAACCTCGGAAACCGTAACGTGGCCTCGAAAGCCCCGGGAAAATGAGGGGCCTGACGCAGGTTTTGTCCCTTGTAGTAGTTCTCCAGGGCCTTGATATTCTGGTCCATCACCAGATCCACCAGGGTCGGCCTCTCCTGGGAGTAAAAAGGGAGCCACTGTCTGCTGCTGCCGATCATCTGCTGCCGGGAATAGCCGGTCAATTCCTCACAGGCCCTGTTCCAATAGGTAACGCGGTGCTGCCGATCAATGACAAAGACGGGAACGGGCAATCCTTCTAGAATTCCTTCAGTGGTTTTTTTCTCTTGCAGGATTTCCTGTTCGATGCGTTTCCGCTCGGTGATGTTCTTGGCAATGACGTCAAAACCGGTGAGCTGGCCGCTGCGGCTACGCCGGGCCGTGCCGCTGAGGAGGACCAGGACAACGCCGCCGTCCCGCCGGGACAAGGTCACTTCCCGATCCTGGAGGGAGCTGTGCATTTCCAGCAAGAGCTGGAAACGTTCCCAATCCCGCAGCGAATAAAAACAATCCGGAAACAGCAGGCTCTCCAGGGCCTCGGATTTCGACGCATATCCCAAGAGCTCGACACCTGCCGGGTTGATATCCTGAAGGCTCCCGTCGGGGCTGACCACCAGAATCATATCCTGGGAGCCTTCAAAAATGCGGCGGTAGCGCCTTTCCGAGAGCCGGAGGTCCTGATTCAACCTGGCATTCTGGATGGCCATGCCGATCTGGTTGCCTAGAATGGCAAAAAAACTCATGTAGTTCCGGGGAAAAGGCTCCGGGGAGGTGTGGGCCAGATTCAAGAAGCCGATCAACTGCCGCCGGTGCCGGAGGGGTATACTCACCAGAGAGCAGAACGGTGAGGCGTCCCGGATAAGTTCCGAAAAGGTGGAGGTAGCCAGGCGCTGGTCCGTGGCGGCATCGTGGATGATCAGAGGCGAGGTGGCGTTCATAAGGAAAGGCCCCGCCACCTCAGAGAGTTGGGCCGTATCAATCTTGGCCAAGTATTCGGAGGGGAAGCCTTTGGAGGCCGCATGAGACAGACGCCCGCTCCTGGGGTCCCACAGGAGCAACATGCCGGCGGCCACCCCGATGTACTTAATAATGGACCGCAGAATCAGCTCTAAGACCTCCGGGACGTCCAGATTGCGGCTGCTGAGAGTGGCGATCTCATTGAATAACAGCAGTTCCCGCAAAGGGGGAGCCTCAGCAGGTTGGCGGACCGAGGCCGGGTCTATCTCGGGGATCGCACTAAAATGATCGGACATGGGGCTACCTGGTTGGGTCGGTTTATGGTTTCCAGTTTCTGGTTTTTGGTTTATAGAAGCAATTTTTCGCTCCTGGTGTTTTGTAACACTATCATATTGAAAAGATAAAGTAAAATAAAGGGAAGGGCAACGTCCTAATCACCCTGTAGACACTTTAGGACAGCCCGGGCCGCCTGTTCCGGGCTGAGGCCCTGGCAGTGGATGGTGCGGTCGGCATAGCGTCGGTAGAGGGGCAGGCGTTCGTTGTAAAGGTCGGCCAGGGATTGCCCCGGCCGACGCACCAGTCCCCGGGTCTCCAGGTCGGTGAGGCGGGGCAGGAGTTCCTCCAGGGGCAGGTCCAGGAAGACGATGCGTCCCAACGATTTCAGGTGCTGCATGGCGGGCTGGCTGTAGACCACGCTACCGCCGGTGGCGATGACCTGATTCCGGCAAGCCAGGGACAATATGAGGCGTTCTTCCGCGGCCCGCATCCCCAGGTAGCCGTCCTGGTCCACGATCTGCTGTAAGGAGCGGCCTTCCTGAATCTCGAGGAGGAGGTCGGTGTCCAGGAAGCCCAGTCTGGCGTATTGTGCCACCAACATCCCGATGGTGGACTTGCCGGAGCCGGGCATGCCGATGAGAATGAGGTTGACGGGGATGGGTGTGGTTATTTGTTAGCTAGAGAGGGCGGGCACGGGGGCCCGCCCCTACGGGTATCGATTTATCGCTTTTGCTACTTCACTCTCACATACTTACCATCGACTACCTCAAAGAGAGCCACGTCGCCCTTCATGACATCGTGTTCCTCGTTAAAGGACAGCTTGCCGGTAACGCCGTCAAAATCCTTGACTTCATCGAGGTATTTCTTGATGCCGTCGGGGGTGGGGCCGTATTTCTTCATGCCTTCGGCGATCATGTGGGTGGCATCATAGGTGAGGGCGGCAAACATGATGTTCACCGGTTCGTTGGCGATGGACTGCACCAGCTTGTAGTAGGCTTCCTTGAAAGCCTTGTTCTTGGGGGTGTCATACTCTTCGTGGTATTCGCTGGCCACCAGATGGCCTTCCGCGGCCTTGCCGGCTAATTCAATGTAAATAGGGGCGATGTCGCCATAGACCCCGATGATGCGTTGATTCATCCCCAGTTGCCGGGCCTGGGAGGCGGCCGGGGCGGTTTCCTGATAGTAGCCGGGGATAAACAGGATATCAGGGTTGGCGGCCTTGAGCTTGGTGAGCTGGGCCTTAAAGTCTTTGGCGCCGCGCATGAAGGATTCGGTGGCCACGACCTTGATGCCCAGTTTTTCGAAATACTGCCCGAACAGGTCGTTGCAGCCTTTGCCGTAGGGCTCGTTGGAATAGAGGACGCCTACGGTTTTGGGTTTATAGTTTTTGGCGATGTAATCGGTGAGGGCCTCGGCCTGCTTATCAATGCGGGAGCAGCCCCGGTAGATATAGGCCCCGGCGCCGCTCACCTTGGGGGAGGTGGCGGTGGGGGTAATCATGATGATCTTAGCCTCGTTGGCCGAAGGGGCCGCGGCCAGGGTGGCGCCAGAGGTTATAGGACCGATGAGAGCCACCACTTTATCCACATTGATGAGCTTCTGAACCGCATTCACGGCATTAGTGGGGGAGTCTTTTTCATCCTCGAAGATCACCTGCAGGGGCCGACCGTTAATGCCCCCGGCCTTGTTGATTTCTTCCACGGCCAGTTCCACCCCCCGCCTGGCCGGGATGCCGTCCTCGGCGCCGGCGGACAGGCGCAGTACCGAACCTACTTTGATGGGGTCAGCGGACTGGGCGAACAGAGGCACGCTGGCCAAAGCGCCGACGGCCACTACCATTACAGCCATAATCCAGAATTTTCTTGCCGACATTATCATCCTCCTTGTTTGGGTTGTTCCTATGGTGGCAGAGTTTTCAGGAAATTGCAATGGTTTCTTGATCCGGGGGAGGCAGATTTTCCACCAGCGAGACCCGGGCTTCAATGCCCAGATTTTCCCGCAGATGGCGGCGCAGACGGCGGCCGATGACCTCCAGGCACTTGACTTCATCGGAGAACAGCAACTCATCCACGGCGATATCGATGGCCAGATAATCCAAAGCCTCGTCCCGGCCCCGGCGCAGAAGGTGCCGGGGGACGTGGCCCTCGAGAATCTCCCGGATGGCGGCCCCGATCTGGTCGGGGTGGATCTTGATGCCGCCGATGGAGAAAATCCGGTCGCAGCGGCCGGTGATATCGCCCAGACGGATAAGGGGGCAGCCGCAGGGGCAGGCCTCGGGGTGCAGCGAAGTCAGGTCGCCGGTGCGGAAGCGCAGCAGGGGAAAGGCCGCGGTGGAAAGGGTGGTGATCACCAGTTCGCCGGGGAGTCCGAAGGGGCGCCGCTCGCCGGAATCCGGATCCACAATTTCCGGGAGGAAATGGTCCTCGGAAAAATGAAAGCCTGTCTCCTCGGGGCAGCTGAAGGCCAGCCCGGGGCCCAGCACCTCGGTGATGCCGTAGGCCGTGCTGATACTGACCTGAAGCCCGGCCTGGATCTCGGCCCGCAAGGCCGACGGCAGGGGTTCGGCCACCAGGATGGCCCGCTTGAGGTTAAAATCCGCGGCCACCAGGCCCATTTTTTCCCGGACCCGGAGCAGTTGCCGGGCGTACGAGGGCGTTGTTACCAAAACCGAGCTCTTGTAGTCCCGCATGACCATGAGCTGCTTGGCGAAATTCAGGTTGGAGAAGGGGATCACCGAGGCCCCGAGGTGCTCGGCCCCGTCTTTCAGGTCCCGGGCCCAGTTCGTCAGGCCGCTGGACAGCACGATCTGAACGATGTCTTCTTTACTCACTTCGGCGCTGCGGTAGAGGCGGGCCCCCAGTTCCCGCCAGAAACGCAGATCCGCCGCGGTATAGCCCACCACCACGGGGTTATCCGTAGCCCCGGGGGAAGACTGGATCCGCACGATATCCCGCAGGGGCACGGCAAACAGGCCGTAGGGGTAGTTTTTCGACAGATCCTCCCGGGAGGTGAAGGGTAGTTTGGTCACCTGGGTCAGATCCTGAATATCGTCCGGCCTGAGATCCAGCTCATCGAATTGCCGGCGGTAGAATTTCACCTGCCGATGGGCCCGGTTCAGGGTGCTCTGCAAGCGCTCCAACTGCACCAGTTCCAGTTCATCCCGGGACGGAATTTCTTGGCGCCAGTCCGGCATGGTCTTATCTCCCCTCGGTGAATTCCTTATAATCCTTGCCTAAATAGGCCCGGGTGACCTGGCGGTCATTGAGTAACTCCCTGGCCGGGGCACTCAAGATAATACGGCCGGTTTCCAGGACATAGCCCCGGTCGGCAATGCTCAGGGCCGTCCGGGCGTTCTGCTCCACCATCAGGATGGTAACCCCCGTCTCCCTGAGCTTGATGACGGTCTCCATGATGGCGTCCACGATGACCGGGGCGAGCCCGAGAGAGGGTTCGTCCAGGAGGAGCAGCCGGGGCCGGGCCATGAGAGCCCGGCCGATGGCCAGCATCTGCTGCTCACCGCCGCTCAAGGTACCGGCCGTCTGTTGCCGCCGCTCCCACAGCCGGGGAAAGAGCTCATAAATCCTTTGCAGATCCTGGCTCACCGCCTCTCGCTGGCGCTGCCGGTAACGCAGATAGGCCCCCAACTCCAGATTTTCCAGCACGGTCAAGGGCGCGAAGATCTGCCGTCCCTCGGGGGCCTGGGAGATGCCCCGGGCCACCACCGCCTCCGGGGCCAACTGGGTGATGGCATTTCCTTCAAATGTTACCTTCCCTCTGGCGTACACCAGGCCGCAGACGGAGTTTAGGAGGGTGGTCTTGCCGGCCCCGTTGGCCCCGATCAGGGCCACGATCTCCCCCTGCTTAACATGGCAGGTAACCCCGGAAAGAGCCTCGATGTTGCCGTAATAGGCGTAAAGGTTGCGGATTTCAAGCATGCTAACAGGTTTTATCAATCTTCAATAAAATAGTCAGAATCAATTCTTTTCAAGTCATATGAGCGTATCTTAGTGACTCCGATATCATGATCTATCATGAGTTTGGCCAAATATTCACCATCGATGAGGATGATCCTGCTCTCAATCATGGAAACATATTCCACGGCTTCTTTGGTAAAAGATGACGTGGTGATAAAAATCCCTTTTTTGGCCCTTTTCCCGGCCAATGCTCCGGCAAATCGTTGAATTTCCGGGCGTGAGACGCTCCCCTCCCACCGTTTGGCCTGGACATAAATGGAATCCAGGCCGAGTTTATCTTCGTTGATGATGCCGTCAATCCCCGCATCCCCGCTTTTACCAATTATTTTGCCCGCTTCCTGTTTCGAACCGCCATAGCCCATGGCCAATAGTAAATCTATGACAAGTTTTTCAAAAAATGCCGGTGGGCATTCTTTGATTTTTTCTAAGAGGTCCTTTGAAAGAGTATCAACAATAGTTTTATAGCCATATTCTATATATTCTTCAGGGGTTTTTTCATCAATTGCTGGAGTAACAATTCCCATGAGATATTTTAAATCAATTTTATCTGGAGTGCTTTTGAGCACATCGAGGCCTCTATTAGTGATTTTGACAACCCCTCGTTTCGGTGAACTTATCAATAAAGCTTTCTTGAGGTATGTTTTTGACCATGATATTCGGTCGTAAAATATTTTCGCATTTCCGGTGGGATAAAATTGATTCACTTCGTCTAAAGTTAACTTGAAAACATCGGCTAGCCGATCATGAAGTTCCTGATTGGATTTCTCCTTCTGGTCGCCTAAGATTTCTAATAAAGGCAACATGATTGTTTGAAAATCAGGAATAGCCATTTCCCTTTTCCTTCTGGGCAAAAACGCTACTGCTGCCAATCCCGGCCCAAATAGGCGGCGATGACCTCGGGGTTCCGCTGGATTTCCCGGGGCGCGCCTTCGGCCAGGAGTTCGCCGTGGTCCAGGACCACGATTTCGTCAGCAACTTCCATGGTAAGGCTCATGTCATGTTCCACCAGCAGGACACTGATACCCTGGGTGCGGATGTCGAAGATGATTTCCATCAGCTTGTCCGTTTCGTTGATGCCCAGCCCGGCGGCGGGTTCGTCCAGAAGCAGGAGTTCGGGTTCGGTGGCCAGGGCCCGGGCGATTTCCAGGAGGCGCTGGTATCCCAAAGGCAGGTTGCTGGCGTAATCGTCGGCCCGGGAAGCTAATCCCACAAAATCCAGCCAATACCGGGCCTGGGCCCGGATAGCCGCTTCCTCCCGGCGGCCGCTGGGCAGGCGCAGGGCTGCAGAGAACAGCCCGGCCGAGGTGCGCACGTGCCGCCCCACCATGACGTTCTCCAGAACGGTCATATGGCCGAAGAGCTGGACGATTTGGAAGGTGCGGGATATGCCCTGGGCGGCAATCTGGAAGGGCGGCAGGCCCTGCAACGGCTTCTCCTGGAAGAGGATCTCCCCTGTATCCGGCCTTAGCATACCGGTGATGAGATTAAAGAGGGTGGTCTTGCCGGCTCCGTTGGGACCGATGAGGGCCTTGATCTGCCCCCGGCTCATCCCGAAGGAGACATTTTTAACGGCCTGGAGACCACCAAAGGAGATGCCCACGCCTTTTAGATTCAGCATATTCACAAAGGTTTAGGAGCGTGCCCAAGTCCAGCTTGGGCAGGAGAAAAAAACTTGACAAATCCAAAACACCCCATACTCTTACTGCCCACTGCCCACTGCCCACTGCCCACTGC
>VGSX01000089.1 GCA_016874895.1 Deltaproteobacteria bacterium | reverse complement strand
ATATGATATCCTTTAAAAAGTCCCCCTTTTCTAAAGGGGGGTCAGGGGGGATTTTAATCATCGGGGGTGGCCCCATTCGGCCATGAACGGATCGGTTAATGAGGTGGAGGCGTTCAGCTATCAGCAATCGGCATTTCGGAGAAACCCGGAATCAGCCATTTCATGGTAATTATTAAACTATTCATTTTTAGCCGTGCGCTGTAAGCTGACGGCTGAACGCTTACCTTACAGGTTTGCTTTGATGGCCAACCCCACCAGAGGCGCAGGGTCGTGTTTGGTGTGAAACAGGTCATCTCCATTGGGGGTTTGAACCTTGATTTTATTCGACAGCGAAACCCCGGCATAAAAGTTGACCATTACGTCCGGGGTAAAATTATAAGAGAGGTGGGCAAAAACCGGGATGCGGCTATACTCCCCCACGCCATTGGGAATGGCGCTGTCTTTGTCCAGGCGGAAACGGTGTAAGCGATAGGCGCCGCCGATCCCAACGCCCCAATTCTGGTTAATGGCGTAGGACAGTCTCAGCCCCGCAGGACCGGCCGGGCTGGTGGGAAAGGTATTGCACAGGCGGAGTTTAGCGGTAATGGGCCAGTTAATCGCTACGTAGGGGAACACCGTGAAATCCTCAATATTAGAGAAACCTCCTACCCCCAGGCCGATATAGGCATCGGGCCCGAAGGCATAGGTGGCCGAGACGACGCCCCCGTAAACGATGGAATCGCTGAAGCGGGCCCCGAATTCCCCGGAGTATTGAGCCGTGGGCACCATCATGAGCCGCCATTGCCGGGACAGGGCGAAGAAAATGGGCACATTGACCCCCACCCGCTGCACCTCCCCCCAGGGTTTGGCCACGGGGATGGATTTCACCCCGGAAAAGCGATAATCGTCCAGTTCATAAACCACCCCCAGGCCGATCCCCATCTGCCTGGTAAGCTGTTTGGTGACATCGGCCCCGAAATGGTAGCTGGCGATGCTCAGCCGGCCGCCGCCATCAATATCGGCCTCAAACTGGTAAAAAGGCGCGGCCGCCACGGAGAACCGGAAATCCCTGGGAGGCTGTAAGAACTCTTCCTCCTGGGCCGAGAGGAAGGGTGGGAACATCAAGGCCAGAACAAGACAAAGGGCCGCTCCGACTGCCGCTGCAGACAATCTTTCAGGTTTTTTGGTTTGCCCATACCCGCACACATCCCGGGAAAAGCGGGAATTAACCCTAAGCACAAGGTTGCTGGGATAAAACCTCTTCATGACGCACCTCTCATCATCGTTAGTTCGGCAAGGTTTCCAAAAAAAGGCCCGTGACCCTGGGACATGCGGGGTTACTGGCTGATTCATTATATCCCCCGGTTTTTTTTTCACAGCAAGAAAAATCGACCCATCACGCAACTGCTCCCATCTGCTCATAATAATGGCCGAGGATGTCCCGCTTGGAGATCAGGGTGATAATCTTATCCGGTTCCTCCCGGCTCACCACCGGCAATTCATCCACATTTATCAGGGCCATTTTATCCAGGGCTTCCTGGAGGGATTCGTGCAGGAAGACCCTGACCACGTTGGGGGTGGATACGTCTTTGGCCACGATGAGGCTGTCAAGGTTTTCCTCCAGCAACATTTCCCGGATATCGTTAATGGAAATAATGCCGGTCATGCTGCCGGCTCCATTGACTACCGGGAAGTGATAATCCTTGGAAGCGGTGACCAGGGTAATGAGGTCTCGGAAAGGCAGATTTTCCGGGATGAGGGTCACCGGCCGGCGGCTGATGGCGTCTGCCACCTGCAGACCTGCCAGGACACCCCGGGCGAAATGCCCCTTATGGGCCGGAGATCCCAGCCGGGTGACCACCTGTTTTTCATAGAGGCTGTTTTTACCCAGGAGGATGAAGGAAATGGCCGAGACCAGCATCAAGGGGACCAGCAGGGCATAGTTGCCGCACATTTCGCAGGCCATGATGATGGATGAGATAGGCGTCCGGGCCACGCCGGCAAAGAAGCCGCCGATACCCACTACCACAAAGGCAGCCGGGTTCATAATCCACTCAGGCGCCAGGGTATGCCCGCCAAAACCGAAAGCGCCTCCCAGCATGGCCCCCATGAACACCGACGGACCGAAAACGCCACCGCTGCCCCCGGAACTGATGGTGCAGGAGGTGGCCAGAATTTTCATGAAGACCAGGAGCAGCATGGTGCCCCAGAAAATCTTGCCTTCCATGGCGGCCTGAATCCAGCCATAGCCGCCATCCATGATTTGCGGGCAGAGAAGGGCCAGCACCCCCAGGAGAAAGCCGCCCACGGCCGGCCGCACCATTTTGGGAAGCGGCAATCTTTTGAAAAAATAATCCCGGGAGCCGTAAAAAACTTTGATATAGATATAGCCGACCCCGGCACAACACACCCCGAAGAGACTGTAGGCCAGGAGTTCCGCCACATGAAAATCAAGGAAGCCGGGCAGGAACAGAGCCTGACGGCCGTAGTAGGCGTCGAACAGAGAAGAAGCCACGATGGCGGAGACAATGCATGGCAGGATGGCCTCGAATTCGAACTCTGCGGCTCGGTACAAGACCTCGGGGGCGAACAGGGCGGCCCCTAATGGCGCGTGGAAGATGGCACCGATTCCGCCGGAGGCTCCGGCCAGGACCAGAATCCGCCGGTCCCGGGGTTTCAGCTTTAAGGCCGAGGCCAGGAAAGAGCCGAATCCGGCCCCGATCTGGGCGATGGGCCCCTCCTTGCCGGCCGAGCCGCCGCTGCCGATGGTGATGGCCGAAGCCATAATCTTGACAAAGGGAACTCGCTTGCGGATATAACCGCCCCGGCGGTGAAAGGCGTCGATCATGGCGTCGGTGCCGTGCCCCTCGGCCTCTGGGGCTACGGAAAAAACGATAAACCCTGACACCAGACCGCCCAGGGTAGGAATCAGGAGGAAAAGCCAGGATCGCAGTGAGGCCAGGGACGCGACCAGCTCTTCCGACGAGCCTCTACCCGGCTCCATAAAGCCCGTGGGCAGGTGCAGGAAGAAATGAAGGGCCCAGCGGAGGGACTCTTCAAACAGGATGGCCCCGCAACCGGCAATGACGCCCACGATAATGCTCAACAGGGGCCAGCGGAATTGTCCGGTCCAGATACCCTGAGCTGCGTTAAAAAAACCTCCGGACCATCTCGAACCTTTCTCTTGCATGCGCCACTCCCTGATTGGGGCCAAGCCTCGTCGCCTCTGCCCCAAGAGTGAAACCCCTCTATGAGTGATATAATGTCCTAGCGGCGTCTTGATGAAAAGGAAAATTCGCGTCCCGGTGGAAGTAAAGTTATTTTTTTACCTCCCTGGGTTGATGGACCGGGTCAAGGTTGCAGGAAAAACCGGTGGAACAGGCTATCAGCCGCTGTCACTGACAGGATGATTTTCCGGCCGGGGCAGATCGCCCCGGCCCCCCGCCGGTTTTCATTTGACAGAATACCTGCTTTAGTTTAATTTTTATTTTTTAATACTTTTTATACTGCCGATTATTCCCTCGCAGCGAGGTTAGGAGCATGAAATTACGCGGCAAGGCCCATAAATTCGGGGATGATATCAATACGGACGAGATCATTCCGGCCCGTTATCTCAATACTTCCGACCCCCAGGAACTGGCCAGACATGCCATGGAAGACGCGGACCCGGATTTTGTCAAAAAAGCCCGGCCCGGTGATTTCATCGTGGCCGGCAAGAACTTCGGCTGCGGCTCCTCCCGGGAGCATGCCCCCATCGCCCTGAAGGCCGGGGGGCTATCCGGGGTCATTGCCGCCAGCTTCGCCCGGATTTTTTACCGCAATGCCTTTAACATGGGCTTGCCCATTTTCGAATCCGCAGATGCGGCTCGGGAAATACAGCCCGGGGACGATATTAGAGTGGATCTGGATACCGGGGTCATCCATGATCTCACCACCGGCAAGTCTTACCCTTCCCAGCCTTTGCCGCCCTTCATGCAGGAACTCATCGCCCATGGCGGCCTCATGCCCTACGTTATGAAAAAATTACGTTGATTCATCTAAGCCCGAACCAAACGGCCCCGCGCCGACCTGAAAATACAAAAATTGATCTAATGGGGTTGATTAACATGACACACAAAATCGCCATACTCCCGGGAGACGGCACCGGCCCGGAAGTAGTTGCCGAAGGCATCAAGGTGTTGCAAGCTTTGGAAGGGCCGGCCGGCCTGAAATTCGAATTCCATGAATACGACCTGGGGGGCGAGCGCTATAAACGCACCGGGGAAATCCTGCCGGAAAGCGTTTTGGAGGAGTTAAAAGGCTTCCGGGCCATCTATCTCGGGGCCATCGGGCATCCCGACGTCAAGCCCGGCATCCTGGAAAAAGGCCTGCTGCTGCGCCTGCGGTTCACCCTGGATCAGTACATCAACCTGCGCCCGGTGATTCTCTATCCGGGAGTGGATACTCCTCTGAAAGACAAAGGCCCCGAGGACATTAACTTCGTGGTGGTCCGGGAAAACACCGAGGGCCTCTACGCCGGGGCCGGTGGGGTCCTGAAGTTCGGCACCCCCGACGAAGTGGCGGTACAGGAATCCATCAACACCCGCAAAGGTGTGGACCGCTGCCTGAAATATGCCTTCGCACTGACCCGCAAGCGCAATAAGGACAAGAAGCTGACCCTGGTGGGGAAAACCAACGTCCTCACCTATGCCTTTGACCTGTGGGAGCGGGCTTTCTACGAAATGGCCAAGTCCTATCCTGATATAACTACCGATTACGCCCACGTGGACGCCACCTGCATGTGGATGGTGAAAAATCCGGAATGGTTTGACGTCCTGGTGACGGACAATATGTTCGGGGACATCATCACCGATCTGGGGGCCATGATCCAGGGCGGTATGGGCATTGCCGCGGGGGGCAACATCAATCCCGAGGGTGTGTCCATGTTCGAGCCCATCGGCGGTTCCGCCCCGAAATACACCGGCCAAAATATCATCAATCCCCTGGCCGCCATTGCCGCGGCCCAGATGATGCTGGATCACCTGGGCGAGGACAAGGCCGCGGCCGCAATGGAGCAGGCCATTAAAACTGTCTGCGCCAACCATCTGAAGAGCCTGCAGGCCGGCAAAATGGGCTACAGCACCAGCGAGGTGGGGGACCTGGTGGCCAAATACGCAGCTGATAATGTAAAGTAAAAAACCATCCCATCCGTCCGATGGGAATATGTTCGGAGTGTATGTCACTATGGCAAGAGAATTTCACGTGGCGGTGGCCGGAGCCACCGGCGCGGTGGGTACCCAGATGGTGCAGTGCCTGGAGGAGCGCAATTTTCCGGTAAAAACCTTGCGCCCCCTGGCCTCGGAGCGGTCCCTGGGAAAATCCGTGACCTATCGGGGCCAGGAAATCCCGGTCCAGGTAATGGATGAAAAATCCTTTGAGGGTATCGATATAGCCCTGTTTTCCGCCGGCGGCGGCATCAGCCTGAAATACGGCCCCATTGCCGCGGCTGCGGGGGCGGTGGTGGTGGACAACTCCAGCGCCTTCCGGATGGAGCCGGATATCCCCCTGGTGGTGCCCGAAGTGAATCCCCAGGATATCGCCCTATACAAGAACCGGGGCATCATCGCCAATCCCAACTGTTCCACCATCCAGATGGTGGTGGTCCTCAAGCCCATCCACGACGCGGCCCGGATTAAGCGGGTGGTGGTTTCCACTTACCAGGCGGTTTCCGGCACCGGTCAGAAAGCCGTGACCGAACTGGCGGACCAGGTGCGGGCCCTGCTCAGCGGCGCTGACCCGAAAATCAGTGTTTATCCTTATCGCATCGCTTTTAATGTCTTCCCGCATATCGACGTCTTCCTGGAAAACGGCTATACTAAAGAAGAAATGAAGATGGTGCTGGAAACCAAAAAGATCATGGGGGACGACACCATCCGGGTTTCCGCCACCACGGCCCGGGTGCCGGTTTTTTACGGTCATTCCGAGGCGGTGAATATCGAGACGGAAAAGAAGATCACTCCCGAAGAGGTGAGGGCTCTCCTGGCCCAGGCCCCCGGGGTGAAAGTGGTGGACGATCCGGCCAACCGGCTCTACCCCATGCCCCTGGACGCGGCCGGCCAGGACCTTACCCTGGTGGGGCGCATCCGGGAGGATGCCAGTATTGCCAACGGCATCGACCTGTGGATCGTGGCCGACAACATCCGCAAAGGGGCCGCCACCAATGCGGTGCAGATTGCGGAGATCCTGGCGGCTCAATACCTTTAAAACGAGGGTGGCCGCTCTGCCCCGGGTTGGGGAAAATGAACGAAGCAGCCGCATCCCGAAAACGTCGGCTCCTGGGCCGGAAAAAGATCCGCCTGTTACTGGCGGCGCTGGCTCCTTACCGACCCCGGCAGGTCTACGTGTTCGGTTCCTGGGCCCGAAGCGAGGACGATGAGTTGAGCGATCTGGACGTGGTGGTTATCAAGGAAACCACCACGCCTTTTTTAGAACGGCTGCAGCAGGTGGGCCGGACTTTGCCCCCGGAACTGGGAGCGGTGGACCTGCTGATATATACCCCATCAGAGTTTGAGGCCATGCTTCGCGGGGGCAACGCCTTTGCCGAAACAATTATTGAGGAGGGATGCCTGATCTATGGCACCCCGCCGCAGAAATGAAGCCAAGCGCTGGTATCACCAGGCTGTTCCGGCTTTTTCGATCCCCTCTGAGAAGGGATTATAAATAACCTCAGGATAGTCTTTTTATTAATTGGCGGCAAGGAAGGCGTTCAGCTCTCAACAATCACTTATTGAATTTATTTTTTAAGCTGACGGCCGAAAGCTGACCGCTGAACGCTTACCTGGCAAGAAAGGAGATCCCATGAGCGCAACCGCCGAAGATCGCCTGTTGGGGCAGCGACCGCCCCAGGTGTTGGCCAAGCTTCCGGCACACAGCCGGGTCTGTCTGCTCAATGGCAGGGACATCTTGACCATCCTGAAATCCGAGCCGGTCATTGTCATGGCCTGCAACACCCGTATTAAACACGTTATACCCGGCATCATGCGGGCCGCCCAGGAGTTGGACGCGGTGGTAGCCTTCGAACTGGCCCGGAGCGAATGCAGTCTGGAGGGGGGCTACACCGGCTTCACGCCCCAACTCTACGTGGATACGTTATTGGCCGCGGCCGAGGAGACGAACTTCACCAAACCCTTTTTCATCCATGCCGATCACATTACCGTGAAAAGCACGGCCCCGGAGGCCATCGCTTCGGCCCGGCAGCTCATCGAAGCCCAACTGGCGGCCGGCTATACCTCCTTTGCCATTGACGCGTCTTTCAATGAATTGCCCGACAACATCCAGATAACCACGGAGCTGGCCCAACCCATCGTCCAGCAGAATCTGGGCCTGGAAGTGGAAGTAGGGGAAATTAAATCCGCCGGCCAGGAAGCCGAGATTACCACCGTGGCCGAGGCGGTGGATTTTATCAAGGGTCTGAAAGATAACGGCGTCTATCCCGACCTGCTGGCCATTAATAACGGCTCCAAGCACGGCAATTACCTGGAGGGTGAGAAAATCTCCATCGACCTGGACCGCACCGGAGAAATATATGGCGCCATCAAGGATTTCGGGGTCTGCATCGCCCAGCACGGGGTCACCGGCACGCCTCTGCACCTGGTGGGCCGCTTCGCTGATTACGGCATCCGCAAGGCCAACGTGGGCACTCAGTGGCAAAATATCGCCCACGCCGGCCTGCCCGAAGACCTCATGGCCGACATGCGGGCCTGGGCCTCGGAAAATAAAAAAGATATTAAATTCACCAGCAAGCCTTTTAAAGCAAAGATAGACGCCATCCCCGCGGCTTACCGGGAAAAGATTGCCGCCCAGGCCTATAACGAGGCCAAAGCTTTCATCCAGGCCTTCCGGGCCGTGGGCACCGCCTCCAAAGTGGTGCACGGTCTGGTCGCAAAATTATAATTCTCGGGCGGCAAGGTGCGTATCATCGGCGGCCGCCTGAAGGGCCGCCGGCTGGCCGCGGTCCGGGGGCCGCTGCGACCCACCGCAGACCGGGTGCGGGAGGCTATTTTCAACATCCTGGGGGCGGCCTGTCATCAGGCCCAGGTTTTGGATCTGTTCGCCGGCACCGGGGCCCTGGGTATCGAAGCCCTCAGCCGGGGCGCCAGCCGGGCCGTTTTTGTGGAAAACCACCGGAGTTCTTTGCAGGTGTTGCGGCGGAACGTGGAGCAGTGCGGTCTTGCCCAGGTGAGCCGCATCATGGCGCTCCCCGCGGCCAAGGCCCTGCCCCGGCTGGCCGCCGCGGGTGAAAAATTCTCCCTGATTTTCCTGGATCCGCCTTACGGCTCCGGCCAGGCCGGGGCTGTGTTAACCCTGCTGGCCGAGTCCCGGCTCCTCCGCCCCGAAGGCCGGATCATTGTGGAACACGGCCGCCAGGATGAACCGGCCAGCACTTACCAGGACCTGACCCGCACCGATCAGCGGCGCTACGGCGCCACCCTGGTGTCTTTTTATGGGGTTGCCGGTTTTCAGTTCCCGGTTTCCAGTTAAGATTAAGGAATTATTAATTAATGCACCCCCTCACCCTCAAGGATATCCTTTAGTTCCCCCCTTTTTTAAAGGGGGGTTAGGGGGGATTTTAATAAGTTGCCAACTCGCCATCTCCCTAATTCAACAGCATTGCCCCTAACCCTTCCCCCTTGGGGGGATAGGGGATAAATGAAATGATATCAAGCAGATAAAAAGTTGTGGGTAAGGGTAAGCCGCTTAAGGGGGAGGGGGATAAAATAATCGCTCCTGGTGATAAAAGGAGAATTTTATTTCATGGGCAAAATAGCCATTTACCCGGGGTCCTTTGATCCCATCACCAACGGTCACCTGGACCTCATCGAGCGGGGACTGAAGATCTTCGATGAAATTATCGTCGCCATCGCTGTCAATCCGGTGAAACAGCCGCTGTTCACCATCGAGGAGCGGGTCACCCTCATCCGCGAGGTGCTGAACCATCATCCCCGGGTAAAAATCGATCATTTCACCGGGCTGTTGGTGGATTACGTCCGTCGGCAGAACACCAACGTCATCCTGCGGGGTCTGCGGGCGGTGAGCGACTTCGATTACGAATTTCAGTTGGCCCTGATGAACCGCCGCCTGGCCCCGGAAATCGAGACGGTCTTCCTCATGACCAGCCTTAAATGGGTCTTTTTAAGCTCCTCCATCCTGAAAGAAGCCGTCAGTCTGGGCGGCGTCATCAAGGACATCGTGCCGCCCATTGTCTTCGACAAGCTTCGAGAAAAATTCGGCTTGGAATAATGGTCACGCCGGGCTGAGCCGCTTTCCCGACAAGCCTTTGACTTTTCTTCACCGATTCGCGGCCTCCTTCCGGGTAGCCGCCGTCATGCCAGTTTCGTCTCTTTGCTTCTTTGCTGGTAAAGATCAGCAGGGAGAAATTAGTAAAGCCCTCATGGAAGCGTGGGTCTGGTTAGAGCGGGAAGGATTAATTGCTCCAAAACCTGAGTCCCAGGGGAATGTTGTTTTTGTCACTGGACGGGGCAAACGTCTCAAAAATGCCTCCGATACTCCTCGCAAAAAACCTGGTTACGCAAACCGATATCCCGGCAAAAGACTCAGTGAAAGAATTCCCAATAAGAAAAATGCCCCCTGAGTGGGGGCATCGTGGTGCAATTCCTTGGGGCCTGACTTGTGGGGCTGGGGCCTGTGATTTTGCCTGATTCTTAGAATTGATTAGTTGATATCATTGATAAAACTTGGTGGAGATGGGGGGATTCGAACCCCCGGCCTCTAGCATGCGAGGCTAGCGCTCTCCCAACTGAGCTACACCCCCATAATAAAATTGATAATATTCTATTTTCGGGGGGATTGTCAAGTGTGCTCGAGGCAGGGTCGATAATTCTGTCATAGGAAAATGGGGCAAGAGGGCACGTTTCCCAGGACTCCCGGTTCAACCGTAGGCCATGAAAAACATGGTGGCGCCGGCTTACTGCTTGGGAAGGAAGAATTTCCCGGATAAGGGCAGATCTGAACTATCAACTGGAAGGCACAGACCTCCAGGTCTGTGCCTTCGCTGTGCAGGCCTGGAGGTTTGCGCTAGTATACCAGAAAAATCCCGAGTCAGGTCTTAGGACCCGTTCCAAGCAACTGTGAAAGGATTAAGGCAAGGTGTTAAGAAGTAGCCCCGGTTGCGCGGCAGGCCGCGGTTTTACGGAGGCTCTGAAAAATATCGCGTAATCTTATAAAAGTGAGTTTTTTATCTTCCGAGAAGACCACATGTCCCTGGGAAACAAAGGCTGCGGCCATCTCGGAGGAGATGCCTAAGAATTTTGTCAACTCTACCCCGTTGGGCTGCATATCCCCGGCTTTTTCAGTCATTGCGCCACCTTATGATAATTATGTTAAAATATGTTTGCTTTAGCACTTAATATCAGTCATTCATGTTTCGATATTGTTTCCCGATTGTTAGAATTCTGTTAAATTATATGAGGTCTTGAGGGTCAACCTGATTTGCCAAGGACAAAAAGCCGTTGACAAGACCACCCGAGATTAGATACTATAAAATTGCCTTGGGTGCCTTTCAGGGCTTAAAAGGGAAGACGGTTAAGCCGTCGCGGACCCGCCGCTGTGACCGGGGACGAAATCTGCAACGGGCCACTGCTCCGACGTAATGGGTGGGAAGGCGCAGAGACTAGGCTGATCCGGAAGCCAGAAGACCTGCCCAGATGGTGTTGCAGTAACGGCGTGGGGCGCCGACTGTGGCGCCGCCGGTTAACTACGGCGGCTCCCTTAAGGAAAAAATCGGGTAATCCTTAAGTCTTAGTCCGGGACTTAAGGATTTTTTTGTTTCAGCGGAAGAAATAATCGGGCGGTGGAAGCTGATTGACTGATTTGGCATATAAAAGCCCGGATGGCGTCTTCTTACGGCGAACCCAGGGAAAGGACCGGGGTTGGGGGGCAATGAACCGGGAGGACATCTATCAGCAGGAATCCCGGTCGGCCAGGAGGTTCGGCTTTCTGCTGGCGGGCCTGCTCGTGGCCGCGCTGCTGTCCATCCTGCTGGCCTGCATGTTCGGCCGGTTGGCCATTCCGGGCCGCACCGTCCTCCTGGCCTTCCTGGCCCAGGCCGGGTTGGCGGGTCCCGGCTCCCTGGACCAGACCTGGCAGGAGGTCATCCTGCAGATCCGCCTGAGCCGCATCTGCCTGGCCCTGTTGGTGGGGATGGCCCTGGCCGTGGCCGGGACCGCTTTCCAGGGTATTTTGCGCAACCCCCTGGCCGACCCCTTCACCTTAGGGGTTTCCACCGGTGCGGCCTGCGGGGCTTCCCTGGCGATTTTTCTGGGTCTGGGGGCCAAGACCGCCTGGGGCCTGGGCCTGCTCCCCCTGGCGGCCCTGGCCGGCGCGGTGGCCGCCCTGGGGGCGGTGCTGGCCCTGGGCCGGGTCAATGGCCGGCTGCGGCGGGATACCATGGTATTGGCCGGCATCGTGGTGGCCACCTTTCTGTCGGCCTTTATTTCGCTGTTGAAATCCCTGGACGAAGAGTCGGTGAGCAGCATCGTCTTCTGGGTCATGGGCAGTTTCCAGGGCCGGGGCTGGTCGCACGTGCTCTTCGCCCTGCCCTATATCCTCACCGGCCTGGTCATCGTGGGCCTGAAAGCCCGGGAACTGGATCTGCTGTCCCTGGGGGAAATGCAGGCCCGGCAGATGGGGGTGGAGGTGGATCAGACCCGGCGGCTGCTGCTCATCGGGGCCAGCCTGCTGACGGCCGGGGCGGTGGCGGTGTCCGGGATCATCGGCTTTGTGGGCCTGGTGGTGCCGCATTTGCTCAGGATGCTCATCGGCGCGGAACACCGCCCCCTGCTCATCCTCTCCGGACTCCTGGGAGGTCTGGCCCTCCTGTGGTCGGATGTCCTGGCCCGGGTGATCCTCCCCGGCGGCGAGGAGTTGCCCGTGGGGGTGGTGACGGCCATTCTGGGTGGCCCGTTCTTCTGCCTGCTGCTGAAACGGCGGCGGGAGGGCGAGGGGATTGGATGAGGGGTCAGGGGGCAGTGGGCAGTG
>VGSX01000088.1 GCA_016874895.1 Deltaproteobacteria bacterium | reverse complement strand
CGCAATGAAATGCGGCAGCAGTTTGCCGGAGGAGTTCCTTAAAGAAAAATATCTCTGGTGCTCCCGCATGGAGGTAATGAGCACCTCGTCGGGCAACTGCAGGAATTTTTCCTCAAAATTTCCCAGAGTGAGGTTGGGGGATTCCACCAGAAAGGTGTTTTCCTGGACAAGTTCCGGGTTGGGCACGAGCTGGCCCTGCACCGATTGGGCCGCCTGTGCCAATTGGTCAACCAGGACAGCCCGGCGTTCGGCGGGGTCCACCAACACGTGCGCCTGGCCCAGGGCATTGAGGTAGTCACTGGCCGAGGCCGAACCCAGGTTTATGGCCTGGGGCGCCTGAAAGCGATGGCCATAACTGACCTGGCCGCTGGTGATGTCGCCCACCGTAAAGGGTATGACCTCCTGGCCGTACAAGGCCACGATCCAGTGGATGGGGCGGGCGAAGGTAATGGTCAAGGAGCCCCAGCGCATGGATTTAGGAAACGAGAGACTTAAAATCCACTCCGGCAGAAATTCCTGCAGGCGGTCTTTGGTAAGCAGGCCGCCGGTTTGCTTTTTTACGGCCAGATAAGGGCCTCTATCCGTGTTAACCACGATGAGATCCTTGACCTCCACCCCCTGGGTGCGGGCAAAGCCTAAAGCCGCCTTGGTGGGAGCCCCGTCCGCGTCAAAGGCCACGGCCTGGGGCGGCCCGATGATTTCCGCGGTGGTTTGGGCCTGCTGTTCTGCCACTCCGGAAGCCAAGAGGGCCAACCGGCGCGGCGTGCCCATGGTTCTAACGGTCCCTACGTCGATGCGCTCTTGTTCCAGACGATGCCGGAACGAGACCTGCATTTCTTCCAATACCGGTGGGATAAACCTGGCCGGAATTTCCTCAGTCCCGATTTCAATCAACAGATCAGCCGCCATGGTGTCCTCTATCTTATGCTGATTACGTACAATTATTATTGTGCCTTAACCCTTCAAGGGATCAATCCTGGTCAGCCCATCAGGTCGACCGATGCACCAGCGGAAAACCCATGGACTCCCGCTGTTTCAGATAGCCCTCGGCGCAGAGGCGGGCCATCTGGCGCACCCGTCCGATGATACGGCTGCGTTCCGCCACGCTGATGGCCCCCCGGGCATCCAACAGGTTAAAGGTATGGGAGCATTTCAGGCAATAGTCATAGGCCGGCAATACCAGTCCCAACCCGATGAGCCGGTGCGATTCTTTCTCATACTGCTCGAAAAGACTGAAGAGCATGCCCACGTCGGCCTGCTCGAAATTATAGGTGGAAAACTCCACCTCACCCCGGTGGTGGATATCGCCGTAGGTGACGCTGCCGGTCCAGATGAGGTCATAGACGTTGTCAATGCCCTGCAGATACATGGCAATACGTTCGGGACCGTAGGTCAGCTCCACGCTGATGGGATGCAGATCAATGCCCCCGGCCTGCTGAAAATAGGTGAACTGGGTGATTTCCATGCCGTCCAGCCACACCTCCCATCCCAGTCCCCAGGCCCCCAAGGTGGGGGATTCCCAGTCATCTTCCACGAAACGGATGTCATGGGCCAGGGGGTCGATACCCAGGGCCTTCAGACTGTCCAGATACTGTTCCTGGATATCCAGGGGCGACGGCTTCAATATCACCTGATATTGATAATAATGCTGCAGACGGTTGGGATTCTCGCCGTAGCGACCGTCGGTGGGACGCCGGGAAGGCTCCACATACGCCACGTTCCAGGGTTCCGGGCCCAAAACCCGCAACATGGTGGCGGGATTAAAGGTGCCCGCCCCCACTTCGAGATCGTATGGTTGCTGGATAATGCAGCCCCGGTCGGCCCAGAAACGTTCCAGGGTCATGAGCACATCTTGGAAATGCATGCCAGCTTCTCCTTTAAGGCCATTTCTTGGCTAAAATATTAAATATTCGTGCAAATTAACATCTCGGCAGGCTAATGTCAAGACGATTTCTCACCCCTGCCGGGACCAGGGCGCGGCCATGTCAGCCCTGCCGGGAAAATCCAGTTAGCTCAACCCCAGGTGCTCCCTGGCTTCGCCCACCGTGAAGAGAGAGCCGGTGACCACGATGAGATCGTTGTCTGCGGCCACACTCTGGGCTTTGGCCAGGGCTGCGGCCAGATCAGGAATGACGTAGGTCTCCTGGGGGCCGTTTTTAGCCAGGGACTCCAAGATCTCGGGACCGGCCGCCCGGTCATAGCGGGGGCGGGAAAAAATAACAACATCGGCCCGGGGGACCAGCCGGTTCAGGATGCCGGTAATATCCTTGTCGGCCATGACGCCCAGGACCAGGATCAAACGATCATAGGACAGGTCTCGGTCCAGGGCCTTGGCTAAAATCGCCGCGGCCGCGGGGTTGTGCGCCCCGTCCAGGATCAGGCGGGGGCGGGAGGAAACCTCTTCCAGGCGTCCCGGCCACCTTACCCCTGTCAAACCCTGCCGGATGGCCGCTTCGGGTATGGCAAAACCCCGCTCCTGCAGGAGTTCCACCGCGGCCAGGGCCACCGCGGCATTGCGGTATTGGTGCCGGCCGATGAGGTTGGTCTGGAGCTGGCTGAAATTCCCTCTAATGCCATCATAGCGGAATCTACCGTTACCCAGGCCCCGGGACCTGAAAGCCTTGCCGCCCCAATAAAGGGGGGCGTGCATGGCCTCGGCCGCAGCCTGAAGGGGAATGCGGGCGGTATGCTGCCGCACATAGGTGATCACCGGGGTCTTCGGCTTGATGATCCCCGCCTTTTCAGCCGCGATGGCCTGCAGATTGTTACCCAGAAACTCCCGGTGGTCCAAGGCGATATTGGTAATGATGGTCAATAGCGGCTGGACGATGTTGGTGGCGTCCAACCTGCCCCCCATGCCGGTCTCCAGGATAACGGGATCGGCCTTTTTCTGGGCAAAGTAGAGCAGGGCCATGGCCGTGACAAATTCAAAGAAGGTAGGCAGCTCATGAACGTCCACCACTGCCTTCACCTGATTGATCAGGCTCAGGACGTCGGCGTCCTGGATATCCCGGTCCTTCAGCCGGAATCGCTCATGGAAGTTTATCAGGTGAGGGGAGCTGTAGAAGCCCACCTCATACCCGGCCTGGGTCAGGATGGCCGACAGCATGGCCGCCACCGAACCCTTGCCGTTGGTCCCGGCAATATGCAGATAACGGCAGTGCTGCTGCGGGTTGTGGAGCCCGGCCAGCAGCCGGGCGGTGGATGAAAGGCCGAACTTAATCCCGAATTTCTGCAGGGCATAGACCCAGTCCAGGGCCTCGGCCAGGTTCGGAAAATCCCCCGAAGGAGTTTTAATGGTGTGGTTCGATGGTTCCATAGTCTCTATGATGCTCAATTAATGTCAGATCCAGAATCCTTCCTGCCAGTATCGGTGGGGCGGGCCGCCTTAGGCTGATGGGGGTCCGTCACCACCATGGCCTCTTCAAAGAAGGTCGAGAGCGCCTGCAGCTTTTCGGCCCGAAAATCTAAAGCCGAAAAGGCTTCCACCCAGGTTTCCACCAGGCAGAGCACCCAGGTGAGGGCATTGGCGCCAGAATAGTTAATGACCGGCATGGATTGCAGCAGCGCGTCGTAGCGTCGGGTGATATCCCCCCGCTGGCTGTGCACCAGGCACCAGGCCAGGTAACGGTATCGCATATAATTGTAGGGTCGGGGCGCTACCTGCCAGCTCACGATGCCCCACCGGTCCCCGGCGTCCACCAGCAGGTGCTCCGGGGTAAAACCGGTATGGGCCAGATTGGAACCCTGGGGGGCCAGATGAATGGAGGTCACGACCTCCACCCGCTGGGACAGTCTGGACCAAAAAGCCGTGGGCAAGGCATCATCCCGGGGCCAGCGGGCGGTGCAGTCAGAGACGAGTTGCTGGGCCCAGGCATAACTCTGGGCAGCCTCCTGGCGGCGGATGGCCAGGCCGTCCAGTTGGTAATCCAGGCCTGAACCCAATGCGGCTAAACGGCGGGCCGCTGCTCCCGGGGTGGTTCCTCCGACGGCCGTATTGCCCTGCAGACCCTGAAACATCGGTGCCAGTTTGAGGCTGCGGCAGAGGGCCGTCAGGCGCCCGCTCAACTCAAAGGCTGCGGCCAGGGCCTCGGCCGACTCAAAGTCCCCGTCACTGAGGACGATGCCGGGAATAAAGGCGTACACCAGATAAAACCCGGCCTCGGCCGTAATGATCCGGGGATAAGCGAAAGGAGGGTGCAGGCTTCTGAGATTATCCAGGAAATTTATTACTTGGGCCGTGGCCCCGGTCTTCACTGCTACGGCCTCCCCTGTCCGGGTGCGGCCCTTCCAGGTACGGCGTCCCAACCGTTCTTCCAGGCTTATTTCCAAATGGCGGGCCAGCGCCGGCGCATCGATGTATTCAAACGGATTCTTCACCGGGTTCCGAATGGCCGGAGGAAAGTTTTTTTCCGGCAGGATTGTTGAACTCGCAAAGAATTTTCTTCACCCCTCACCTTGACCCTCTCCCCTTAAGGGGCGAGTGGATCAATGATGAATTATTAGTAAGTTAAACTTCGGAGCAGACACCGCCGCCGTCATCGCCGCAGGAAGCGGGCCAGTTGCTGCCCGTAGAATTCCCGGGCATCTTCATCTTCCGGCCGGCTGAAGGTGGTGGGGTGCTTGCCTTCTTTGGCTTTCTTTAGGATAACGCCTTTTTCGCCGAACAGTTTCAGGGCGTTGCGGAAATTGGCGTCGGACAGGGCCTCGGCCCGCTCCACTTCGCCCACCTTATGGAGTTTCGTGCCGATGGATTGAATGCGTTTCAGGAAATCCCGCTCATTCCGGGGGCGTTTCTTGAGATATTTGATGGACCGGAAGGTTATCCAGTAGGATTCCAGATAATTGTGCAGCAGATTGGCAAAATACGACAATTCCTTCAGCCCCGAGGCCGATAACAGATAGGTGTCGGCATCCCGGCTGATAACGCCGATTACCCCCCGCTCGCTGAAATAATGCAGCATCCGGGTGACATTGGCCTCCGACCCCAGATCATCGTAAATGAATTCATACTTGAACAGATCCTTGAGGAAACGATAGTCGGCCAGGACCTGCTCCCCCCTGAACTCCACCCCTTGGGTGACCAGGATAGACATGGCCACCAGGGAGGCGGGGATAAAAAAATGAATAATGTTATCTTTATAGTATTCCAGGATTAACCGCTTGCCCTCATCAATGCTGTAGGCTCCCAGGCCCAGTTCATCGGCCAGTTCCTCTTCCTTTTCGATGGGGCTGATGAGCTTGCGGACCTCGCACAGGGCCAGGGCTTCTTCCACGGCCTCGGGCAGATGGGTCAGGGTTTCGGCCAGTTGCGCCTGCTGCGCCGCCAGGAAGTCGAAAAACACATTGATGATTGCCAATAATTCCCGCCGGTAAACGCCTTTCCGGGGATAGGTCAAGAGCGCCGCGCAGACCAGGGAAAAGGGGGTCACCACCGAGACCGCGTTGATATTTTGAATTATCTCAAAGGCCAGGTCCCGGGCGACGCCCCGTCGTTGTTCTTCTGACAACTGGTGGCCGTCCAGGTGATGCCGCTGGAGATATTCCGAAAAATAGATGGGGTCGCTGAAACGCAGATAAACCCGGCCGTAGCGTTTCTTGAGCAACTTGCGGATATGAAACAGCTGGCGCAGGGACTCGGCCTTTTTCTGGGTCCCTTTTAGCTCCGTGAGATAGGCCTTCTCCTCCATAACCTGGTCATAGCCGATGAAAGAAGGTATGAAGATCAGGTCCCGGGTCACGCCTTCCTGGTAGGCCCGTAAGATCATATTGAGCAGACCCAACTGCGGCAGCACCAGCTTGCCGGTGCGGCTGCGGCCACCCTCAATGAAAAATTCGATATTAAAACCCTCCTTGATGAGGGTTTTCAGATACGTGGCGAATACTTCCGCATAAAGCTTGGCCCCATGAAACCGCCGGCGGATATAGAAGGCCCCTAATTTGCGGAAAATGCTGCCCACCGGCCAGAAGGCCAGATTCTTGCCGGCAGCAACCCGGGGAGGATTAAGATTGCATTGATATATCATGTAGTTAAGAATTAAATAATCTATGTGGCTCTTATGGCAGGGGACGTAGATGAGAGTCCCCCGGAATGAGGCCCGACGTATTTTTTCAATCCCGGCCTCATCCAGGGAGATGCCCTCGAAGATATTCTGCCAGACCCATTTGAGGGTCTTGTCGGCCAGATGGGTGAGCAGGGCATTGTAGTCAGAGGCGATTTCCAAGTAGTAATTCTGCGCCTTTTTCTTGATCTTGGCGATTTTCTGGTTTTCCACCTCGGCCATGTGCTCCATGAAACTGGTGAGGTTCGGGTCGGTGAGGGTTAATTCCATGAATTCTTCCATGGATTTAATCACCGGTCCGGTGATCACTTTCCGGGTGAGGTCGATGCGGTTAATCAATTCCCGGCGGACATTCTGGGCCACTTCCTCCAATAAAAACTTTTCATTTTCTGGATCAGCCAGTATTTCCTGGAGGTTGAGGGGCTCAGCCACCTCCACCACCGCCTTGCGGCCGCGAAAGAAAAACAGGACCAATTTCCGCAAACGACCCGGATTCTCACTATCCCCAAAAAAGAGCTGCAACAGGCCCTTTTCCTCCCGCATCGGGTCTTTTTCCATGACCATCTGGGGTACCAGAAATATGGGGAGAGACTGTTCCTGCTGGATTTCCAGGAGATGCCGGATGGGGTCTTCTTTGGGCTGGTAAAAGCGCTGCCGGAAGCCCACCTGATCCACGAGAAAGAGCAGACCGGAGATGCGTTGCTCCAGAACCCATTGAAAATAGCCGTCCTGATAAGGGTTGGGCCAATGCCGCTTCTTGGTGAAATAGTTAATGGAAGCGGAAATTATCTGAATGAGATGGGAGAAGGGTTGCCAGACCCAGAGGTTGAGGTCAAAGGCGAATTCCGGCGGCGAGGCTCCCACCGCCCGGTAGCGGCGGTTGAAAAAAAGGAAATCCAAGCGGCTGCGATACTTCAGGGCATAGACAACGATGCCCTTTTCCCCCAATTGCCGCAACTCCTCCAGATGTCGGGGGGAGATATTGACCCGGGCAAAAACGCGATCCAGGGTGTGACGCAACAGAAAACTGGGGCGGCTGGGAAGATAACCATAGTAATGATAATCCCGTCCGCTGAATATTTTCACAAACCAGTTCTTGAGTCTGGTCAACCTGCCTTGGGGTCGGCTCGGCTGCGTCTCGGGAGCATGCATGGCTAGCATCCTTAAACCAATGAAGATAATTCAAAAAACCTGGCCGGCAGCCAATGCCGCGTCTTCGCCGGAAGAGGCGATAACGTCGAGGAGGCGAACGATAGAAGGTTTGGCCTGGTTAATGGACTTGGCGCTTGTGAAGTCAGGCCCGTGTCCCAAACATGCCGCGGCCAGAGGGTCAAGGTGAGGGGCGTACAGCTAACACCGTGCCTAAAGATGGAATTTAGCCCCGACTTCCCAACATATGTGACATGTTAATCAAAGTAACTGAATATATCGGTAAGCCCAAAAGTTGTCAAACAGTTTAATCTCGGTTCGGGCCGGGTGGCTTGACCACTGCAGCCGGAGTTGTGACTGTTCCAGGGCTCCCAGCAGCATTACGGGCAGAACGTTTAAACTTTCAAGAGCCAGGCAAAATGCCTCACTGGCCCCATCCTGGGACGGTCAGGGGCCATGGGAGAGAGATTTTTTCATATTTTTAAACAAAATACCCTTCATCACACGTTTATTAACAATAAATCGGCTTTTTCCACCTCAGGTAACCGAAAAACTTCTCCCAAACTTGACTTATAATTTTGATTTGGGAAAATATTTGCTTATAATTAACATTAGCGTTCAGCTATCACCAAAAACTTAGCGAATAAAGTCAACCAGTCGGGGATTGTAGAATTTATTTTTATATTTTAGTTAGTTAACTTTAATTCCGAAGTTGACGGCTGACCGCTTACTCATTAAGCTTGTCGTGTGTGTGGGCATGATCAGAGATTACCCTGGAGAGAAATTTTTCGAGGAGGGGCAAACCAAAGGCCTGTCGAGAGAAAACCACGTTCAAAGGAGGATTGCTGATGAAAAGGGAATTGTTGCTGCAAAATCCCCGCCCGGATGGATACCATCTGATGCTTGAGTTTTTCGGTTGTGACAGGGAGAAAATAGACTCGCTTCCCTATCTTCGTCAAGCAATCAAAACCGCCGTCAACACAGCCGGATTAACAAATCTCGGATCGCGTTTTCATAAGTTCCAGCCCCACGGGATCACCGGTTTTACGCTGCTTTCCCAATCCCACATATCTTTCCACACCTGGCCGGAATACGGCTACCTCGTTTTGGACGTGTTCACTTGCGGCCCGGAAGAACAGGCCAATCAGGTGGCCGACGTCCTGAAGCAACACCTGGAACCCTGCCAGGTGAAACGCCAGGTATTTCGCAAAGGCTTCCGTTACTATAAAAGTACATAAAAAGCCGGGTGAGGCGGCCATCCTGCCGGCCGAGAAACGCCCCTTTGGGGGCGGGGAAGGTATTGACTCTGATTTCTTCCATGCGATAATGAAGAGAATACCGGGCCTTGGCCAGAATCGAAACTACGGCAGTGTAGCGGGCGCCAAGTCCCCTGTTTTGCCTTTTGAAGTACACCCTTGATTAAGGATGGTTTTATGCCCAGGTCGGTTTTAATTATAGTCTGCTTTATTTTTTTATTCTGCAGTTGCGGCGGCAAGCAGGTGGTGGAAATCGATAGTCATCCCGCTCAAACCGTGGAGGTTGCCAAAGTTCCCAGCCACATCTCCCAGACCGAAGAATTCAAAAGTATCCAGGAACTTGCACAACGGAACGTGGTCAGCGCCGAGGAGGCCATCCGGATCAGCAACAGGATGCTGCAAGAAGAGATCGTCTCTGTCTTGGATGAGCAAACCCTAAATAACCTTGAGAAAATATTGTTGGCCGCCCTGCCGCAAAGCGGTAAAGAAGCACAGTCGGTGATCCAGCGGAATATGGGCATCGTTAATTTTTATAACAAAAATTACCATAAGGCCAGACAGGCCCTCCAGTATTCCAATGAAACAAACCCTCGGGACCCTCGCACACATTACTACCTGGCGCGTCTGTTCGACCACCAGGCCAGGATTTACGAGTCCAAGGGAGACGCCATCAGGGCCCAGCGGCACCAGAAACGGGCCCAGATCGAGATCGATACCGCCCGGAAGCTGGAACCGGGCAACCCCTTATATCGCCAAAAATTACCTTCTCTGGGAGATTAACCGTCCGGCATGAGAATTTCCTGTCCCCATTGCGGCAATGACACCGAATTCTATGAAGTGGCGGATGAGGTGACGATTACCACTTTTTACGTGCAAAACGAGGATGGCAGTTTTACGGCGGTCAATGACCGATCCGAGATCCTGGGGGAGGTGCGTTTTTTCTGCGGGGAATGCCACCAGGAAATAAGCCAGTTTCACGACCGCTTTCTCCAGATGCTTTTTTAATGGGCTTTCAGCGGTCAGCTAAGGATTACATTCAAATTGTTAGCCGCTCCCTGAATCTGTGGAATAACTTGCCGCTCGTCTTAGTGAGAAAGTAAAGTGGTCAGGGGTCAGTTGCTTACGAAAGTAGCATCTTTGGCCAAGATTCCATTAACCGCCTCGCCCCCCGCTGGCGGGGGGAGAGGGTCGGGGTGAGGGGGCAAGGATATTTCCATGGTTCGCGGGTGACATACAAGTCATGACAATGAGTTTTACTGAAAGCTGATTGCTGCCGGTTGAACGCCTTCCTTCCAAGAGTATTCCAGGATCTTCCCTGCCATGATCCACATTCCTTATCACACCCCGGGGGGCAAACTCAAGGCTGCCGCGGCGCTGGTCATGATTACCCTGGCCGTTGTTGCGGTTGTGGATCTTTCCGGGTTCCTGACACCTTACTCCCTGAAGACGGGGGATCTGCTGTTCCGCCACCTGCCTTTACGCCCTGCCTCTCCGGATATCGCCGTCATCGCCATCGAGCAACCCGATATCGATTTCTTCCGGGATCGGGGTCTTGGCTGGCCCTGGCCCCGGGAGCTCTATGCCCCTCTGGTGGATTTTTGCCGTCGGGCCGGGACCCGGGCCGTCATCTTCGACCTGCTTTTCACCGAAAGCTCCATATATGGTAGAGAGGATGATGAAAAATTCGCCCAGGCCATGAGGGCCGCGGGTAATGTCATCCTCCCGTTTTTCTTGTCCCAGGGTTCCAGGGAACCGCACCCCGGGACTGCGACCATCCTGCAGCAGCACAGCCTGCCCATAAACGGGGCGCCTCCGGGTTTCGGCAAGGAATATCAGGCCATCCTGCCCCCCATCCCGCCGCTGCTGGCTGCGGCCCGGGGACTGGGAAATGTAGAAGGCTCGCCGGATCCTGACGGCGTTTTTCGACGGCTGCCGCCGGCAGTTCCCTTTCAGGACCGCTGGCTGCCCCTGCTGGCCTTTGCCGCCTTCCAGCTTTTTCACCAGCCCGGTCCCTGGGAGTTCCAGGCCGGCGCCCTGGTGCAGGGAAGTTTCCGTGTCCCCCTGGACCGGGAGGGGCAGGTCCTCCTGAAATTCCGCGGTCCCAGCCGCTCTCATCGCCGCTACAGCGCCGCCAATGTGATTCAATCGGAGGTCCGCTGCCTCCACGGTCAAGCCCCCATTTATCCGTTGGCGGATTTCACCGGCGCCTGGGTCCTGGTGGGCGCCACCGCCCCGGGCCTGTTGGACCTTAAGCCCTCGCCCCTGGCGCCCGTTTATGCCGGCGTGGAGCTTCATGCCACACTCTTGGATAATCTTTTGCAGGGAGATTTTTTAACCCCGGTGCCCCGTTGGCTCACCTGGCTCTGGACTTTTGCCCTGACGCTCAGCGTCACGGTGATGGTCCTGTTTGCCCGGCGCCTCGTGGTGATCCTCTCCGCCCTGGTACTCCTGGTTCTCCTGCATATCGGAGCGACCGCGGCCTTGTTTATGCAGGGCTGGCTCCTGGCGCCGGTGCTCCCGGCGGCCGGACTGGGACTGGCCTTTGTCTTGACCGCGGCCTTTAGCTATGCCACCGAAGGACGGCAGAAACAGGCCATCCGGAGCATGTTCTCCCGCTATATGTCCGAGGACGTCATCAACCACCTGCTCCGGCACCCGGAAAAGGTCCGGTTGGGGGGCGAACGGCGGCGGTTGACCGTTTTTTTCTCGGACCTGGCCAACTTTACCACCCTGTCCGAAAGCCTGCCGCCAGAAATGGTGGTCAATCTTCTGAATGACTATTTGTCGGAAATGACCGATATTATCCTCCAGGAACAGGGCACGGTGGACAAATTTGAAGGAGACGCCATTATGGCCTTCTGGGGAGCCCCCTTGCCCCTGGATAATCATGCGGTCCGGGCCTGCCGGGCCGCCCTGCGGCAACAGGAGGCGCTGGCTAAACTTAATCAGCGTTTCCAGGAAAAGGGCTGGCCGCTCCTGCAGTGCCGCATCGGGCTGCACACCGGGGAGGCCGTGGTGGGCAACCTGGGTTCCCAGAAACGCTTTGACTATACAATTATCGGCGATACCGTTAATCTGGCCTCCCGCCTGGAGGGGCTCAACAAATTTTACGGCACCGAGATTCTGGTAAGCTACAGCACGGCCCAGGAGTGCCAGGGTGTCATAGAATTCCTGGAACTGGACTGGGTGGTCGTAAAGGGCCGGGCCACACTACTGGCGGTGTTCCAACCCCTGGGCCGGCATGGAGAACTTATGTCTGCCCGGATGAACGCCCGGATGGCCTTTGCCGCAGGGCTGCGGTATTACCGACGGGGAGAGTTTGACCTGGCCTGGCAGTCTTTTCAAGAGGCCCTGCAGCACTGGCCGGACCATGGCCCCAGTTCCGTCTTCAGCCAACGCTGCCGGGACCTTCTGGCCCAGGGGCTGCCCGACGGCTGGGACGCCGTCTTCCGGCCGGATAAAAAGTGAGAGGGCATTCAGCTTTCAGCTGACATTCCGCGAGGAAATGAATGTCGTGCTCTGCCATCAGGTCCAGATTTTCCGGGGTAACGGTCGCACTATCGGCAATATAGGTGAAAGCACTCGTGGAGGCGAAACAACGGCGTGCGCCCCGAGAGGGTGTCCAGGATAAGCCCCAAAACAACTATCCCCGGCGAAAGCTCCATCTGGCCATCGATGAGGCGATCCACTTCCTCGATGATTCCGAGCTTTCT
>VGSX01000087.1 GCA_016874895.1 Deltaproteobacteria bacterium | reverse complement strand
CATCCTGCCCAAACATCTTTTGGAGGGCCAGGATATTACCCGCTCCCCCCTGGCCCGCCATCCCATCGGCACCGGCCCGTATAAATTCTTGTCCTGGAAAACCCAGGACCGCATCATGCTGACCTATAATCCGGATTATTTTGAGGGTCGGCCGTATCTCAACGGCTACATCAGCATGGTGAAGCCGGACCAGGCCACCATTTTTCTGGAACTCAAGGCCGGCAATATCGACCGCATGGGGCTCACCCCACTGCAGTACGTGCGGCAGACAGATTATCCCAAGTTTCAGCAGATGTTCAATAAATTCCGCTACACGGCCTTTGCTTACACCTATCTGGGCTATAACCTGGAAGACCCCAAGTTCAAGGACGTGCGGGTGCGCCAGGCTTTGACCTCGGCCATCAACAAACAGGAGATTATTGACGGGGTCCTCCTGGGGCTGGGCGTCCCGGCCACCGGCCCCTATAACCCTGGAACCTGGTTCCACAATCCCGATGTCCCCGACTTTTCTTATGACCCGGAAAAGGCCAAAGCCCTGCTGGCCGAGGCCGGGTGGCGGCTGAATGCCCAGGGAGTGCAGGAAAAAGAAGGGCAACCCTTTGAATTCACCATCCTTACCAACCAGGGGAATGAGGTGCGGGTGCGCACCGCCGAGATTATCCAGCGCCGGCTCCGGGAAGTGGGGGTGCTGGTGAAAATCCGCACCGTGGAATGGGCCGCGTTTTTGAAGGAATTCATCGAAAAGGGCCGCTTTGAGGCGGTATTGTTGGGCTGGACCACCGGTCAGGACCCGGACGTCTTTGACATCTGGCATTCCTCCAAAATTAACCCCGGCGAGTTAAATTTTATCCATTACCAGAATCCGGAAGTTGACCGGCTGCTGGAGCAGGGCCGCCACACCTTTGACCGGGCCAAAAGAAAGGCCTGTTATTTCCGGTTTCAGGAAATATTGGCTCAGGATCAGCCTTATACCTTTCTCTTTGTGCCCGACGCCCTGCCGGCCGTCAGCAGTCGCTTCCAGGGCATCAAACCGGCTCCCGCGGGCATCACTTATAATTTCATCAAGTGGTTCGTCCCCAAAGCCCAGCAACGGCATTTATTTACCCTGGACTGAGATCAGAGCAGCCAGGAGCGCAGGTCTTCCCAGAGCTGGCGGAAAAAATCCACTGCGGCGGGATCACGACGCTGGGGGCTCCACAGGGCCTCGGCCAGGCCCATCTGGGCCAGACCGATTTTAGCCAACACGATCTGGCCGATGGCCACGTAGCCGCTGGCGAACTGACCCACCCCCAGGAACAGGCCCCCGGCAAACTGGGCCAGGGCCGTAAAACCGAAAATAAACTGGCCGAAACCGAAGACCAGGCCCACCCCGAATTGGGCCACGGTGATGACCCCGAAGGCAAACTGGCCGATGGCAATTATGCCCTTGGCCACCCGGCGTCGGCCCCGGGCGTCCTTGCCGAAGGCCACGTGTACCAGGGGGTAGCCGTAAAACGTTCGCTCTGAACGGTATTCATACCCCGTACCCCGCCATTCCTGGTCCGATGGGCGGGGGGCCCCGCAGTGAGGGCAGGTTGTGGCCTCGGTGCTGACCTCTCGCTGGCATTCCCGGCAAGGTAAGAGCGCCATGTGGTTGCCTCCCTTCGATATGAAATTAGCTCCTGTGGCGCAGGCCTTCGGTCAAGATAGTTATCTTACCCGGATCTGCCCCAATGGGTTTATTGGAAACGTAAACGGAATACCAAATAAAGCCACGGTATACATTCTTATCGTGATAACATGGGCAAAGCTCAAATGACCCTATTGAACCGGGTTCTGCCTGCTTCTGAAATTGAGCTCCAGCTTTGTTCGCTGATTGCTGACAGACTGCATTAATACCAAGTTCTGTTTGGAATGCAACAATGTGATATCTCAACTATCTAAAAATAGATAACATTTTAACCATAAAGCAGAAACCGGAAACCAGAACTGATATAAGATGAAACCTCCCGAGGCGGAAAAAATTATCTATGGGGTCCATCCGGTCCTGGAGGCCTTGCGGCAGCAGGGGGACTGTCTGGAAGAGGTCATGATGGCCCGGGGGGGACGGGGCCGCTGGTTTGAGGAGGTCAAGCGGCTGGCCCAGAGATACGGGGTGCGCTTCCGCCTGGTGGAACCTGCCTGGCTGGCGCGGGTTGCCGGTCCTGTCCACCACCAGGGCATCCTGGCCCGCACCTGTGGGTACCGCTATCTGCCGGAGGCGGACTTGTTGGCCCGTTTATCCGAGGCCGGGGATGCGGCCCTAACGGTGGCGGCGGATTGTTTGCAGGACCCCATGAATCTGGGCAACCTGCTGCGCACAGCCGCCGCGGTGGGGGTCCAGGGAGTGCTTATTCCCAAAGATCGGGCCGTGGGGGTGACATCCACCGTGGCTAAGGCTGCGGCGGGAGCCCTGGCCCATATACCGGTGTGCCGGGTCACCAATCTCACCGATGCCTTGGCCCGCCTAAAGGAGATCGGCCTCTGGGTGATAGGCGCCGAGGCAGAGGCCCCCCAGACGATATACGGCGCTGATTTAAGGGGCCCCCTGGCGCTGGTCATCGGCAGCGAAGGCCGCGGCCTGCGCCCCCGAGTACGGCAGGCATGCGACCGTGTGCTGGCCATCCCTATGGCAGCCGGGAAGATCGGCTCTCTGAACGCCGCCACGGCAGGGGCGGTGTTATTGTATGAGGTATTTCGCCAAAGATTGGCCGCAACAAGCTGACCCAAAGCTTATCTTGCTGATTTTATAATATAAATTAGTTCTATTAAAATATTAAAATGTCGTTGACTTCTAAACTATTAATTGGTAAGAATAGAAAAAAACGGTATTCTTATTGTCATCAGCATCATCAACGGAATCCAACCGCACTGAAAAATAAAGATATACCTGGCATGGGATGAGGTCTGCCATTTTTCGCCACAAATCGTCTTTCTTGGCTCGACCGCCGCGCTGGCCCAAAAGGCTGCTCTATGGTTTGGCTTTTTTCGGCGCTGTCGCCTTATCAGGACTGACCTTCATGGTTTATTTGGCTCTCCAGGTGCCTGAAGAAAAGTTGCAGGCCGGGATCGCCTTTCCCCACGTCCTATCTTCCCACGATAAAACCGAACCGATTCCCGACGTAAACGCCGACGGTACCGAAAAGCCCCCTACCGTGGGCAGCGTGCCGACTTATGCGCTGTATTATTCCTCCAGTCCCGAGGAGCAGGAGCGGCTTAAGCTCGAGGCCCCCCGGCCCCGCCCCCGCATGAAACCGGAAAAACGGACTCCGGCCACGCTCAAAGCGAAGAAATCCTCTTAGTCTTTCCCAGTCCTCCGTGAGCGCCGCCGCCTCCAGCCAGACCGGAACCATTGCCCGTTCTGCCGGGACTGTGGGTATTGCGGTATTCTGCAGTCGGATTCTGGGTCTGGTGCGGGAACAGGTGCTGGCCAATTTCTTCGGGGCCGGTATGGCCATGGACGCCTTTGTGGTGGCCTTCCGGATCCCCAATCTGCTGCGCGATTTATTTGCCGAAGGGGCCTTGAGCGCCGCTTTCGTCAGCGTATTCACCGAATATGACCAGCGGCGGGGAAAGCAAAGCACCTGGCGGCTGGCCAACAATGTCCTGGTGACCTTGACCCTCCTGGTGGGGGGCATCGCCCTCGTGGGCATCCTCTCGGCCCATCATCTGGTGCGCCTCATGGCGCCGGATTTCGGCCTGGTAGCCGGCAAAATGGGTCTAACGGTCATCATGACCCAGATCATGTTTCCCTTCCTCCCCATGATTTCCCTGGCCGCGGTGGTCATGGGCATCCTCAATACCAAGGGGAGATTTTTCCTGCCGGCCATGGCCTCCAGTTTTTTCAATCTGGGGTCCATTCTCACCGGGGTGGCTCTGGCCCTGATCCTGCCATCGTACGGGGTCCCGGCAATTATCGGCATGGCCATCGGCACCCTCCTGGGGGGAGTGTTACAGCTGGCAGTGCAGGTGCCGTCGCTGTACCGCACGGGCTATCGCTGCCAGTGGGTCATGGATTGGCGGGATGAAGGGCTGCGCCGCATCTTTGTGCTCATGACCCCGGCCATCATCGGGCTCTCCGCCACCCAGATCAACGTCTTCATCAACACCTTCTTCGCTTCCAGTTGCGCCGAAGGCAGCGTCGCCTGGCTCAATTACGCCTTTCGTCTCCTGCAGTTTCCCATCGGGGTTTTCGGGGTGGCCATTTCCATTGCCACCATGCCTGTGGTTTCCCGCTATGCCGCGCACCGGGATTATGAGGGTTTGAAACAGGCCTTTACCTCGTCGCTGGTGATGACGCTGCTCATCACCGTCCCGGCCTCGGTGGGGCTGGCCATCCTGGCCGAACCCATCATCGCCCTGATTTTTCAGCATGGCCGTTTCACGGCCTCTGACACCGGCCAGACGGCCGCGGCCCTGGTGTTCTACACCCTGGGTCTTTTCGCTTATTCCGGCGTCAAGGTCGTCGTCCCGGTGTTTTACGCCCTCAACAACACCAGGTATCCAGTGATGGGGAGCTTCCTGGCGGTGGGGGCCAACCTGATTTTCGTCCTCCTGACCCTGGACCAGTTGCAGCACCGGGCAATTGCCCTGGCCACCTCCCTGAGCATGATCCTCAACTTTGGCTTTCTGAGCGTCGTGCTTTACTTCAAGATGCAGGGCTATCCCCTGGCCCACCTGGGCCGCTGCCTGGTCAAAATCTGCCTGGCCGCGAGCGTCATGGGAGTAGGGGTGCATTTCCTGGCGGTCTGGCTGCCGCCCCATTTCGGCACGGGAATTTTCAGTCAAATGGCGCTGCTGGGCATCCTGCTGGCCGCCGGCCTCCTGCTCTACACCCTCGTTCTCTCTTTTCTCAGGGTCCCGGAATTGCAGGAGTTAATCCGCCAGGTACACGGTTTACGGAAGAGAATAAAGCCACCTGAGGAAAACGTGTGATGACAGCCGGTAAAAAGGACAAAGCTCAGGCCGTCCTCAGAATATTGAAGGAAAATTACCCCACGGCGCACTGCACCCTGGATTTTGCCAACCCCCTGGAACTCCTGGTGGCCACCATCCTGTCGGCCCAATGCACCGACGAACGGGTCAATCTGGTGACCCCGGCGGTATTTCAGAAATACCCCACCGCGGCCGACTACGCCGCTGCACCCCTGACCGACCTGGAGGAGGCCTTCCACTCCACCGGTTTTTTCCGCCAAAAGGCCAAAAGCATCCAGCAGATCTGTCAGACCCTGGTGGAGAAATCCGCCGGGCAGATTCCCCCGTCCCTGGAGGAGCTGGTGAAACTGCCGGGCATCGGCCGGAAAACCGCCAACGTCATTTTGGGCAACGCCTTCGGCATTCCGGGGATCGTGGTGGATACCCACGTTGGCCGGGTGGCCCAACGGCTCGGTTTAACCGCCAATAAAGACCCGGTGAAGATCGAATTCGACCTCATGGCCCTGGTGCCCCAGGAGAAGTGGACCCATTTTTCCCACCAGCTCATCTGGCACGGCCGCCGGATCTGCACCGCCAGGAAGCCCCAGTGCCCGGTCTGCTTCCTGCGGCCGTACTGCGACTTCGGGCAGAAGGAATAAGTGGTCAGTAGGCAGTGGGCAGTGGGCAGTGGTCAGTGGGCAGTGGGCAGTGATTAGAGATTTAGGTCTCGTTCCCAAGTTGTACTTGGGAACGCCTTATTATCAAAGCGGTGCATTGGCGTCTGGTCATTCTGAACGCCGAGAAGAATCTACTGATGGCAATCGGTTAAGATCCTTGACGATGTTCAGGATGACGCTAGCAGCCGTTCTGCCAGGTGGGCAAGAGGGGTTTTATCAAGGCTTATTGGTTCGGTCGGTTCCTTTTAAAAAACTGCGGAAGCGCTCCAAGGTCTTTTTTATCGGAGGGACCCGCTCTTCGATCCAGCGGACCAGGCGATCGAAAATCGGCACGTCGATGGATAACAATAACGCCCCCAGGGCCAGGAAGAGCCAACCCTGCAGGATCGGCAGCACGAGTCCCGGAATTCCCAGGAGGATAAGGATAACCCCCACTGACATGCGAACAATCCGCCTCATCTAACAATTCTCCGGCCCTGATTTTGGTCCTGGGCATCACAGCGGCAGACGCTTGCCCCGGAACTGTCCAGGAACATGGACTTGCCCAAAGGCCCCTGCCTCAATGAATGCCCGGCGATGACATCTAGACGAAATGGTATCATGAATTACCCGAGAAAAAAAGGGCCGGGCCAGAACGCAAAAACCCACCGGGAATGGTTAATCACATATTGCAAATTTAAAATGTGTGGTTATAATATTAGGGTCAAGCTCGACGTTGGCAGGATGACCATATGCTGGGGGATCGTCTAGCGGCAGGACAGCAGACTCTGGATCTGCTTACCGAGGTTCGAATCCTCGTCCCCCAGCCAAAAAATTTTTCCTATGGCCGGTCCGATCTTACCTGGGATAAAGCAAAATTCTGGTGGCCAGGGAAACAGAGGCAGTAAAAAGTAATCGGCACTACCCCATTCCCCGGTAGCTCAGTCGGTAGAGCAGGTGGCTGTTAACCACTTTGTCGGCGGTTCGAGTCCGTCCCGGGGAGCCAGATATCAAAAAGGCCATCTTTCGCAGGAGAGAGGGCCTTTTCCTTTTGGTAGTCTAAGTTGGTAACTGCCAGTAAATCAAAGGGTTCTCGGTAACCAGGGTTTAGCCTGCCTTCCTTGTGGAGTTCGAGAATACAAAATTGAGCCAACGGCGCTTTTCGGGCATATCGTAAATATTTCCTTAACCTGGTAATTAATGGAAATTCTGCTCAGCACATTTCTGCACATGCAGCCAACGCATCGTCTGCTGGCAGATTTAAAGACCAGGGGCCTTGATCTGGCGCCCGGCACAGTGACGGGCGGCTTGCACACTTTGGCGCCATCCTGGCCTTGTCGAACAGAAACTAGGCAGGGCCATTTTTGACCCTGCCTTATATGGGAATATTACTGAACGGTTGGTTAACCTTTCCTGCACCTCTGCCAGCCCGCCAGAGCCATGAGGCCGGAGCCGAACAGGAGAACGGCCGGAGGAAGGGGAGCAACTGAAGTGGTAAACTTAAAATTCGCTAGGGCATAGACGTTTTGCCCTACATATCCGCCTGCTGTAGAGGGAAAATTTAGCGTCCCACCAGGCCCATACACATATTGTACGAAGGACACGGGCGCTGAGTAATGAGCGTACGCTGCTCCGTTGCCCCATGTATCATTTATAGTCGGCAGAGCGCCGGCCACGTAACCGGAGCCTGCCGGGAGGTCAACCGGAGTGATGGCACGAAACAAGAACCCTCCGGTTTCGGGGTCTCCAGGCTGAACGGTGGCCGTGGCGAGGAGAATCCCGTTCACGTCCCAGATCCCGACGGGGTGACTATCCACCATGTCCCCATCATAGTCGAGAAAACCGAGTGCCGTCACCGTGACCGGAGAAGACAGATCGAATTGCCACCCTATGGTGTAGTCGCTGTAATAACTCCAAGTGAATCCTCCGGTTTGCAGGGCCATAGTGTCCGCCTGCGCCATCCCCGGCAGGCAGAACCCGAATACCGCAAGTACTAAAAGGTGTTTCCGGGTTCATCCTGGTTCCCAAGTTGCATCTGGGAACCCAATATCCCGCCAAGCTGTGCTTGGCCACCTTTTATAAGCTTGCGGGTAAGGCATAGTTTCTAAAGGGGGGTCAGGGGGGATTTTAATCATCGGGGGTGGCTCCCTAGGTCATGGACGTTTCATTTAGGGTGGCGATACTCTCGCTCACCCCGTGGCCCTTAATTTCCGTGACCTCAAAATGGACGCCGCCGTGAGAAACTGCATCGCCTACCCGTGGTTGCCGCTTGAGCAGCATGAGAATGAGCCCGCTGACGGTAAACACTTCTTCGTGTTCCAGGCCAATCCCCAACCGCTCCCCGACCTCATCAAGCCGCATAGTTCCCGAAACATGCAGCCGCCCCTGGCTGTCGTGGTAGGCTTTGGGTTGCATAGTCACTCCCTCATCCATCTCTCCGACAACTTCTTCGAAAAGGTCTTCGATGGTGACAATCCCCGCCGTCCCCCCGTATTCATCCATAACCACGGCCATATGGGTTCTCCTCCGGTGCATGGCCGCAAGGGCAACCTCCAGGCTGGAAGTCCCCGGCACATACGGCACACGCCTCAGGTCGTCCCGGGTCAGGGGCTGTTTGTTGAGGAGCAGGCGCAAGAGGTCCTTTATATGGACTAAGCCCAGTATGTGGTCCAGATCTCCCTCAAAGACCGGATAGCGGCTGTGCCGCGAGGATGCCATGATCTTTCTGAGTTCTTCCGGGGAGGCATGGAGGGGGATGCCAACAACTCGGACCCGCGGCACCATGACTTCGGCCGCAGTCAGATCGCCGAAGTCCATCAGGTCGTTCAATACTTTTGCCGATGTTTCCCGGAGCATCCCGCCGGCTTCGCTTTCCTGGATGATATAATGGAGCTCTTCCGGGGTAATGTGGTAACCGGAAGCCACCTGACGTTCCACGCCCATGAGCCTCAAAATGGCGATGCCCAGTCCATTGAGGCCCACAACCAGGGGATAAAACGCCATTTTGATCAACAGCATGAGGGGAGTTATCCGGAGAACCGTCCGCTCGGCATACTGGAGAGCCAAAGATTTTGGCACCATCTCGCCCACCACAATGTGAAAGTAGGTGAGGATGGTGACGGACAGGATACTCGCCAGGGAGTGGGCGGCCAGCCAGCTTGGAGTTTTTAGGTCTGTTAGCAGATCAAAGATCCACTGGGCCAGAGTGTGCTCCCCGTACATGCCAAGCCCCAGGCTGGCAAAGGTGATCCCCAGTTGAGCCGTGGCAATGTAGTTATCCTGGAGGCGAGGAGTTCGGAGTATCTGGCAGACCTTTTGGGCTACCCGGTTTCCCCCAGCAGCCAAACGGTCCAGGGATGCCCTGGGGGCGCCGACAATGGCAAATTCCGCGGCCACGAACAGGCCGTTGAGCACAATAAGCCAAGTAATGATTCCTAAAGTGATTATACTATCCAAGGCACTTCTCCTCGGATGAGCCCCGGGGCGTTGCCAGAACCGAAACAATTATCCTCTGTTCCACCTGCTCGATCTCGAGGGCCAGACTACCGACAACCAGTCGTTCGCCGACATCCGGGACCCGCCCCAGGGTCTCTATGATAAAACCATTCAATGTCCCGACTTCTCCTTGCCATGCAAGGCCCGTCCATTCTTTGGCCTCCTCAAGGCGCATGAGCCCCGGCAGACGTATTCTCCCGTCGGGAAGTATTTCCGGCTGAGGCACATCAATGGTGAATTCGTCTGCGACCTCGCCTAACATCTCAATCAGGACATCTTCAATCGTCACGAATCCTTCTGTTCCTCCGAATTCGTCGACAACTATGGCCTGGTGCCGATGTTCCTGGCGCATGAGTTTGAGCAAACCCTCCGCCGAGAGATTCTCGGGGACATAGAGGATCGGATGGATTATGTTTTCCACAGGATCGATGGCTCCCCGGGCGAGGTACTCCAGGACAACCTCCTTGGTATGCAATATGCCGATAACGTTATCCAGGGAGTTTCGGTAGACCGGTAAGTGGCTGTAAGGACTGGCGGCCACTTCCTGGAGAATCTGTTCGGCCGGCTTATTCACATCAATGGCAGCTATAAACCTCCTGGGAACCATCAACTGATGAGTGGTTTTCAGGCCGAGTTCAAGTGCCCGATGCAGGCGGTGTTGTTCGTCAGGCTCCAGCACCCCGCCATCTCTGCTTTCGGCAATAAGCATCTGGATCTCCTCCGGGGAGTGGATATGCCTATGACTGCTGGAAGGGATGCCAAGCAGCTTCAGGATGAGCATGCCACTGCCGTTAAGAATCTTAATGAACCAGGTGGAAAGAAGCACAATCAATCCTTACGAATGAAAGTTTAGCTCATTATGTATATGTCTGTCATCTGCAACAATTATTCCAACCAATATTTCCGCCCGGAGCAGCGGTCGAGGTCGATCTTTTTCCGGAGGCGGTGGAAAAACAACCAAAGAGGGCGGAACGTTAAGCAGGCGCTAACATTACTTTGTGGTGCATGAATTACCCTTCGGGGCAAACTGAACCAGCCATCGACTGTCTAGGATGAACATCTCACTGGAGCATTAACGGCATTGCGGCGTGGCTAGTGAAGTTTTAATGGAGAGATCCTTTTAAAAAGGTTGTGGAAGTAGCTTCTATTAAGTATTAAACAAATTGAGGATGTTCCGGTCTCCGTGGATAATACGCGCCACACGGATGTTATCGGTTTGGATTGGGTGATCAATCAGGTAACGCCCAAAGGGAAACACGCGGATTCTTTCTGCCAGTTCAGGGCACAGAGGCTCGGCCCCCGGCGCCGCGGACCTTGCAGACCCGGAAACCCTGGCTGTCCCGTTCGATCCAGATTTCGTAGATCGCCCACCGTGAACTTTCCGCTGCTATGATATAGACGGTTTTGAGGGGGAGAAAATCGTCTCGCCAGGACGCGAAATCAGGACGCGAAATAATGTTGGCCAAGGGTAGTCAGTTAAAGCAAAGCCCATCCTTGGCCCCTCATGAAACCACGGCAATATCAACTACGCTACCGGCAACCCTGGCCAGACGCTGATCAGCAGTCCAAAGTTCTGCCCCCAACCGTTTGGCGAGAGCAATATAATGAGCATCATAAGCCGCTGGTAACGCCAGTTCTTGCGCCATCCTGAAGGCCTGGTGGTGTATATCCAGTTCGCTATGCAATTCAATTTCCAGATCAAGGGCCAGTTCCAGAAGCTGCCTGGCTTCCGCCGCCGTCAATTGACCTTTTACCACATACCGGTGCAGAGCGTTTACCACCTCATAATACAAAAGTCCGGGCGCCACCGCAATTTTTCCTTGCTCATGACTCTCTACCCACATTTGCACCGGCGCTGCCTCAGGACTGGCACTGCCCAGGAGTCGAAGCACATAGCTGGCATCAACACACACTATTGTGTTGGGCATCCCGTTCCTCCCGCATTTCCTGAATAATTTCTGCTGGCGGCGTCAAAAACAACGTACCTCCTGGGCGCGCCTGCATCCGGGCGTTGAGCTGAAAAATTTTTTCCAACGTTTCCCTCCAGCCTTGCTGACGTTTCCCTTTAAGTTTTCTATACTCCTCTACTGAAAGAACCACCACGGCAGGTTTGCCGATATGTTCAATTACGATCACTTCGCCAGCCAAAACCTGCCTGATGAGCTTGCCAAGGTTAATACGCGCCTGGGTTGCACTTACCACGCTTTCCATACCTCACCTCCCTAAATATCATAATTGATCAATTGATTGATTAATTATATTTCATGCTAAGATCGCCTGCAAGAACTTCACCCTGCGAGTTTGCAGCTTGGAGAAAATAACGCCGAAGATACCTCAAAAGGACAACCAGGAGAAAAAAATGATACAACGGTGGGAAAGTCGAGCATTCAGTTAATTATTTCCCCAGGCGCAGGACGATGATCCGGTCTATCCGGTCCCGAAGGTCGCAGATCAACAGCTTGTCCCCCGCCGGAAATTTCCAGAGCTCTCCCAGGCGTCCGCTCAGGGCCTCGCCCTGCTGCCGAGGGGCTCCCCGCCCCGCCAGTTCCTCCCCATATTCCAACAGCCGCCGGGCGTCACGTTGATCAAGTTCCCGCAACTGCGCCACCGCGGTGTCGGAATACTCAATCCTCCAGGCCAAGCTCGTCCCTCACGTCGTCCGCAGCATGGACCTCCTCTTCCCCCTTGCGGATACGTTCCAGCACGTCCGCGGCCAGATAGTAGGTTTCCAGGTTGTCCAGGTGGGCGTTCAGGGCCTCCAGGATATAGAAAGTCCGGGTGCGCCCGGTCTGGCGGGCCAGGAAATCAAGGCGTTTCAGGATGTTATCCGGGAGGCGCACGGATATGGGCATCGTCTCTCCACCCTGTGGCCGCGGCCGGCTTGCCGCCCTGATGTTGCCCAGGGGGACCTGCGGCACGCTAACCCACTGTCCTTATTATTTTTATTGACATTCCACGCAGTACTTATTATAATAATTGTAATACAAATATTCTGCAAGGTTTTATTTTGTCCGCGGCCCGCCTGCGGTCGCAAAGACAAAGATGTAACTTCAAGGGGTTATCGTTTAGGGCAGAGTGATGTTTTTTCCCTCTGTTGACTTAACC